>NZ_JBNCKS010000009.1:0-144358 GCF_049841635.1 Micromonospora sp. DT44
GTCGATTCTGACGTAGAGTGCGGTCGCGAGGGTGTCCAGATCGGTGTGCACGGGGCCTCCATGGTCTCGTTGCCTAGGCAACGCCGATCATGGACGCCCTCGCGTCTACTTGCGGTCCCACATCCCTTGGAATCGATCATCTAGGTTGTACGAGCGTCGTCTACTCCCCGGGAGGGCCCTCGTGCTCAAGCACTCGATCCGCTGGCTGGTCGGGCTGGGTGCCGTGGGCGCCGTGGTCGCCACATCCGCAGCCCCCGCCGTCGCCGCGGCCACCATCGAGCCGTACTTCCAGGACTCCACCCTGGCCGTCGGCTCGGAGAAGGTCAGAAGCCTGTTTCTGTACGCCGACGAGCCGGCGAACCTCGACGACGTCTCCGTGCGGTACGACTACCGCTCTCTCGCCAACAAAATCAGCCTCGCGCCGGCCGACCAGCAGGCGTGCACGACTCCGGAACCGGGCGTTCTCGTCTGCGCGGAGGAGTTCGGTGTCGCCCTCAATGAGCTACCGCCGCTCGGCAGCGGGATCTACCGCGGCGTTACCAAACGGGTGAAGATGGCCGCCACCGAGGAGGCGCAACTCGGCGACTCTGGCGACCTCGTGGTCAGCTTCGAGGCGGCCGGTGGGAAGCGGGGCAGCTACACCTCGCGGGTCCGCGTTGGCGAGGGCGTCGACCTGGCCGGCGGGCCGTTCACCGAACATTCCTCGAAGCCGGGCGGGAAGGTTTCGGTGCCGCTCGCCGTGTCCAACGTCGGCGACAAGACGATCACCGGATTCGTCGCGGTCTTCGACCTTCCCTATCCGATCCGGACCAAGGATCGGTTCAGCAACTGCGTCTACTCCGACGACCACCTGATCTCCTGCCAGTTTGACGAGGAGATCCCGGTGGGCGAAGGCCTCACCGGCACACTGAACCTCGAGCTCGCCAGGGATGCCTACGCCCCGACCAACCTCTCCGGCTATGCCCAGTTCATGACCGTTGCCGACTTCGAGGACCTGACCCGGGTGCGCGAAGCCGTCGGCGCTCGCGGAGGCGCGCGTGGCAGCGGTCCCAAGCTGACCCTGACCTCGGCACCCAGCAGGATGCGGCAGGCCGATCAGACCGACGTCGGCCCGGGCTACGACTACACCGGCTGGATCATCAAGGTCACCGGCAGGAACGGCACCGACCTCGCGGCGATCGGCGCCACGCTCAAGGGCAGGGCTGGCGCTGTCGTCACGGCCACCGTCGGTTTCCGGAACAACGGCCCGGCGACGCTCGACGCGACGAACGCCGACTGGGAGGCCGCCACCCACACGGACGTCGAGCTGCCGCCCGGCACCACCGCCGTCGAGGTTCCCGACAGTTGCTGGCTGCGCCAGGGCACCCGGACGTACCTGTGCGCCTCGGAGATGCTCCTGGTGGCGGGCGAGAGCTACACCGTGGAGTTCCGGCTGCGCATCGACAAGGTCATCCGCAACGCCACGGGCGCGGTGCGGGTCAACGCGTCGTGCGAATGTCCCGCCGGCGGAAGCTTCAAGGACGACATCAAGCCGGCCAACGACCGGGCCACGATCCTGGTCAACCCGGGCCAGATCGGCGGCAGCGGTGACGGTGGAGGCAGCGGTGGCGGTGGTTCGCTGCCCATCACCGGCACCCCCACGAGCCTGCTCGCAGGCCTCGGTGGCCTACTGCTCGCCGCCGGCCTCGGCGCTTATCTGCTCGCCCGACGTCGCAGCAGCCACTTCGTCGCCTGACCGGCACCCCGCTGCCGTTCGCTCCCTGGGCGGCGGGGTGCCGTCGCAGTCCACCGAGTCACCGGGCTTGGTCGATAAGCTTCGGGTGACGGGCCGCCCAGTCGCCGAGGCGGTCCTCCCGCAGCGCGGTCAGGAACTCCGGCGCGAGCTTCGGGTCGGTACGCAGGTAGCGGTTCTTCCCGCTCGGCCCGACGACCGGCAGGCCGATCCCGGCCGGCTCGACCGACCGCAGCGTGGGCACGAGCCGCATCAGCTCCAGCACGGCCGCCCGGTCGGGTGACACCACGAGGTCGGGGCCGACGGTGGCCAGCAGTCTGGCGAGGCGTACCGGATCGGTGAGCACGCCTTGGTCGGTGGTCTGGCGGACGAGACCGGCGGCGAAGAGCCGGGCGTTGCGGTCCCGGTCCTGGCTCCCCCCGGGCAGCGTGTAGCGCTGCCGGAGCAGGTCGATCGAAGCGGCACCGTCGAGACGTTGGCAGCCGGCCGGGAAGACCCGCCTCGTGTGGACGGAACGCACCTGGTCAGGCAGGCAGACCGGCACGCCGCCCACGGTGTCCGTCACCGTGCTCACGGCGCGGTACGTCAGCACCACGCCGGCATCCACCCGTACCCCGGTCAGCTCGGCCACCGTGCGCCGGGTCAACTCGTACCCCTTGGTCATTTCCGGCCGGGTCGATCCGACGCCGAGCGGGAACGCGGCGTTCAGCTTGTCGCTCTCGTGGCCGGGGACCGGCACCCTCAGATCGCGCGGCAACGACACCAGGTAGGGCCGACTGCGGTCGGCCGGGATGTGCACCAACAGCACCGCGTCGGCCCGCGGCGCCGGCGACCCGTCGCCGTCGATGCCGAGCAGCAGGATGTTCAGAGCGCCGGTTGGCACCGGCCGGGCGGACTCACCGAGCAGTTCGGCGGCCGGCGGCGGCCCCGCGCGCTCCGGAGTCAGCAGCGGCACGCCGATCCCCAGCACCCCGAGCAGGGCCAACGCCATGCCACCGGCCTGCCAGCGGCGACGCCGCCGGCGACGGCGGATGGTCAGGCGGTCGATCGCGGCGCGCAGCGGGCCGGTCGGCGGGGTCAGCGGCTCGTGCCGGGCGAAGGCGGCACGCAGGTCATCCTCGATCATGAGGGAACCTCCACGTACTCGGCCCGGAGCGTGGCAAGGGCCCGGGAGATGGACGAACGGACGGTCCCGACGGCACAGCCGAGGATGTCGGCGATCTCGGCGTCGGGCAGATCCTCGTAGTAGCGCAGCACGAGGGTGGCGCGCTGCCGGCGGGGCAGCCGGGACAGCCAGGTCCAGATCTGGTCCCGGTCCACGGCGGACTGGGCGTGGTCGGCGGACGCCGGGAGGGATTCGTCGGGCTCCCCGCGCAGCAGCACCCGACGCATCCACGAGCCGCGCTTCCAGTCGACGTACTGGTTGGTGAGCATGCGGCGCACGTACCGCTCGGGCGAGTCCGCGCGGGCGACCCGCCGCCAGTTCAGTTGGACCCGGACCATCGTCTCCTGCACCAGATCCTGTGCCTGGTGCGGATCACCGGTGAGCATCACCGCGTACCGCAGCAGCGGGGCAAGTCGCGTGTCCGCGAACTCCTCGTACGTCACTGCACCTCCCGGGGTCCTGCTTCAGATGACGGGAGCGGACGCGCTGAACATTGCGGTAGCGGTGATCAACCTTTCGGTTCGTCCTGCTCACCAGGCGGTGAGTAGGGGCGACGCCGAACCTTAGCGGTTCCTTAAGATCCACGGGCTGCACCTGAATCCCCCAACTGGAGGAATCCCCCTCATGCTCACGCACTCCACCCGGCGCTGGCTCGCCGGGCTGGGCGTCGCAGGCGCGTTCGTCGCCGCCTCCGCCAGCCCGGCCCTCGCCGCTCCGGCTGCCCAGTTCGACATGTACTTCGAGAACGTCACCGTCGCCGCAGACTCACCCGGCGTCGTGCGGTCGCCGTCGCTGTACAGCAGCGAGTCCACCGTTCTCAACGACGTCTCGGTCCGTTACGACTACCGCAGCCTCGGCGGCAAGGTGACCCTGGCTGGCGAGCGCGCGGACGACTGCGCGGCCGACGGTGAGGGCGTGTTGCTCTGCCATGAGCCCTTCCCCATCGCTGTCGATGAGGCCTTTGGCGGCTACCTGCGCGCGGTCGTCATCGCTCCGACCGACAAGGCAGCCCTGGGAGACTCCGGTGAGCTGAAGATCAGCCTTCGGGCCGGCGGCAAGGAGGTCGCGGGCTATACCTCTCGGATCCGGATCGCCGAAGGCGTCGACGTCGCGGGCGGCCCCGACGTCGAGGTGAAGGCGGCACCCGGTGGCGCGTTCGAGGCCCCGCTGTCGGTCTACAACGTCGGCAAGACCGAGGTCGACGGCCTGGTGGCCCTCTTCGACACCGACTACGGGATCCAGACCAAGGAGCGGTTCGACAACTGCTACTACGACGAGGACTACCTCATCGCCTGTGAGTTCGCCGAGTTGATTCCGGCGGGCGAGGGACGCAGCGCGACCTTCAACTACGAGCTCGCCAAGGACACGTACGCACCGGGTGAGCAGGAGAGCAACGTCCGCTGGGTGGTCCCGGGAGACTTCGAGACCCTCATCGGCGTGCGTAAGAAGGCCGGCGCCACGGAGGCCCGGCGCGGCACCGGAAAGACGCTGTCCCTGAAGGCGGTTCCCTCCAAGCAGCGGCGCGCCCTGCAGACCGACACTGAGCCCGACAACAACTGGAGCTCCCTGAATGTCCAGGTGACCGGCAAGAACGGGGCTGACCTGGAGGCCATCGGCGCCACGCTCACCGGCCAGAAGGGTGCCGTGCTGACCGTCCCGCTGGGCTTCAAGAACAACGGTCCGGCGACGCTGGACCACATCCGTAGCGGCGCCGACGTGACGTTCATCGACGTGACGGTCCCGAAGGGCATCACCGCCGTCGAGGTGCCGTTCGAGTGCGCCCCGCGTACCGGTGACGACGCCGAGTGGGCGGATGCGGGTACCCCGGGTGCCGCCGCCTACCGCTGCTACCCGGGTCCGTTCGCGCCGGCCGGCGAGGAGTTGACCGGCGAGTTCAAGTTCCGGATCGACAAGGTCGTCGCGGACGCTACCGGCTCGGTCAAGGTCAACGTGCCGTGCGAGTGCCAAGGCGGCTTCTACGAGGACCTGAAGCCCGCCAACGACACCGCGAAGATCCTGGTGAACGCGGGCGGCCAGGGTGGCGGTGACGGTGGAACGCTGCCGATCACCGGTCAGTCGACCGGCCTGCTCGCCGGCCTCGGCGCGCTGCTGCTCGCTGCGGGCGTCGGCGGCTACCTGGTGGCCAAGCGCCGCCGGACCCGCTTCGTCGCCTGATCCATCCCGGCAGTACCGGTGCCCCGTCGACCACGCTGGTCGGCGGGGCACCGTCGTATCCGGCAACCGGGTGGTGAGCACCGGTCCGGCGCGGCCCGGACTGCGGGCTTCGGTACCCTTTGTGGCCGTGGACACAGCTGAGAAGACCCGCGCTCTCACGGAGAGCGTCGCCCTGAACCCGCTCGATCCCAAGGACCTGTTGCAGACCTTCGGGCTGGTCGGCGTCTGGGTGATCCTCTTCGCCGAGACCGGCCTACTGGTGGGCTTCTTCTTCCCCGGCGACTCACTGCTGTTCCTCGCCGGTGTGGCCGCCTCGCCGGTGGCGGACGCCATCTTCGGCGACGGCACCCGGCTCTCGCTGGCCGGTCTGCTGATCGGGGGACCGATTTGCGCGATCGTCGGCGCGCAGTTGGGGCACTTGCTCGGTGCGCGGTACGGCCGACGGATGTTCGAGCGGCCCAACTCGCGGCTCTTCAAGAAGGAGTACGTGGAGAAGGCCGAGTACTACTTCCAGAAGTTCGGCCCGGCCAAGGCCGTGGTGCTGGCGCGTTTCATCCCGATCGTGCGGACGTTCCTCAACCCGGTCGCCGGGGCGCTGGGCATGCCGGCTCGGCAGTTCCTGCTGTGGAACATCGTCGGCGGGGTGCTCTGGGTGGACGGCATCCTTCTGATCGGCTACCTGCTGGCCGACCGGATCTACAAGACGATCGGCGACAAGATCGACCACTACATCCTGCCGGTGGTCGCACTGATCGTCCTGATCTCGGTGCTGCCGATCTTCTTCGAGTTCCTCCGCGACCGGCGGGCGCGCAAGCGTGGCGAGGCGGTCGCGGTCGTCGCGGCGGCCAGCGCCGCGGGCGCCGTCGACGCGGTGCGCGAGAAGTTCGACCACGACGAGCACCCGCACGACCGTCGCGGGCACGGTAACGAGCGCTGACCTGAGATACGACGACGGCCGGCCCCCTGGTGCGGGGGTCGGCCGTCGGCATGTCGGACCCGGCCTCCGGCGGTGCGGCCGGGGACGAGCAGGTATCAGCTACCGGTGGCGCCACCCCTGGTTCGCCACCGGACACCGCCCCGGGTACGAGACGGTGCGCAGCGCCTTACGTCAGCGGGCCTTCTTGGTGGCCCGCTTACGCGGCGGGGTCAGCAGGTCGGCGATCGTCGCGATCGCACTCGGGACCAGCCGGTAGTACGCCCAGACACCGCGCTTCTCCCGCTCCAGCAAGCCGGCCTCGGTGAGGATACGCAGGTGGTGACTGACCGTCGGCTGGGAGAGGCCGAGCGGCGCGGTCAGGTCACAGACGCACGCCTCGCCCTCGGGGGCCGACTGGATCAGGCTGAGCAGCCGCAACCGGGCGGGATCCGCAAGGGCCTTGAGGACCCCCGCGAGACGCTCGGCATCGGCACGTTCGATCGGCTCACCGGCAAGCGGCGAGATCTGAGGCATAGTCATTTCGGCCAACGCAGTTCCCACGTATTTCATCCTTCCACCAGCAGCATCGATCCGCCTGCATATCAGCAGATACGAATCGGCAGACTTTTACGCCACAAGGCCGAGGTCAGCCAACGTATAGGCCGCCCGGTACGGCAATCCGGCGGCTCGCACCGCGTCGCCGGCGCCTCGATCAACAATAACCGCCACGCCCACGACTTCGGCTCCGGCCTCGCGAAGAGCCTCGACGGCGGTCAACACACTTCCGCCCGTTGTGGACGTGTCCTCCACCGCCAACACCCGGCGGCCGGCCACCTCCGGTCCCTCGATCCGTCGCTGTAGACCGTGTGCCTTGCCCGCCTTGCGCACCACGAAGGCGTCCAAGGCGCGGCCGGTTCCTGCGGCGGCGTGCAGCATCGAGAGCGCGACAGGGTCCGCGCCCAGGGTGAGGCCACCGACCGCTTCGTACTCCCAGTCGGCGGTGAGGTCGAGCAGCGCCCGACCGACCAACGGAGCGGCCTGGTGATGGAGCGTGACGCGTCGCAGATCGACGTACCAGTCGGCCTCACGCCCCGATGACAACGTGACCCGTCCGTGGACCACAGCCAGGTCGGTAATGAATTTGCGCAGGTCGTCGTGGTCCCCCATGGCGATAGAGGTTACTGCGCGACTCTGAACGCCGTGTGGACGGGCCCGGCGAATCAGGGCGGTCAGACACCGATGACTGGCGATGCCTGACTACGCTCAGCGACCGGCTCGGTCGCGGTGCGCCAACCACCGACGGCGGCGTCTCCGGCGCGACGACGCGCCGGCGGCTCAGCGTTCCTCGCGACCGATCCGGCCGCGGGTGTCGCGGGAGACCACCTCCAGCAGCCGGCGCGGCGCGTGCCGCAGACCGGCGACGGCCACCTTGTACTTCCACGCCGGAACACTCACCAACTTGCCTTTGCGCAGGTCACGCAGGCCCTCTTCGACGACGTCCTCGGCTCGCAGCCACATCCAGTTCGGTGTTTTGGACATGTTGATGCCGGCCCGCTCGTGGAATTCGGTACGGGTGTAGCCGGGGCACAGAGCCATCACCCGGACACCGAAAGGGCGGGCTGACTGGCCCACGGACTCACTGAAATTGGTGACCCACGCCTTGCTGGCCGAGTAGGTCGATCCGGGCATCACCGCGCCGAACCCTGCAACTGAAGAGACATTTATCACTGCCCCGTCGCGCCGTTCGGTCATCGGACGGAGCGCCGCCAGTGTCAATCGCATGACGGCGTGCACATTGAGGCGGAGCAGCCGCGCCTCGTCCTCCGCTGTGGAGCGCAGGAACGGCTTGTTCAGGCTGATGCCGGCGTTGTTGACCAGGAGGTGAACGGGGCTGTCGGACGCCAGCCGCTGTTCGACGGTGGCGCAGCCGTCATCGGTGGACAGGTCCGCCGGCAGCGTCTGGACGTCGTGACCGTGTCGGGCGCCCAACTCCGTGGCCATCGCGGCCAGTCGATCCGCGTCCCGGGCGACCAGCACCAGGTGCCAGCCGTCGGCCGCCAGGCGCCGGGCGAACGCCGCGCCGATGCCGGCGGTGGCACCGGTGATCAGGGCCCGTCGCTCGGGGGTCGTGGATTCGAGCGTCACGGGCGGTCCTCACCTGGGCGGGTACGGGGGCGTGGCCGGCGCCTGCGGGGGTTGGTGCGACGCGGGCGGGAACACGGGCGGCGCGGTCGCTGCCGTGCGGCGGTGTCGACCGAACCAGGCGTTCGCCGCCGGCAGGGCCAGCAGCGCGGCTACCACAAGGTAACCGAGGGCCTGCCCGACGGAAAGCCCGGCATTGAGCGGAATCCACCAGGACGGGTACGCGTCCGCAATCAGGCCCAACAGCTCGGCGGTGGCCCGCTCGTCCGCCCCCAGCCGCAGCGGCGCGGCGCGTTCGCCGACGAGCACCGCCACGCTGCAACAGGCCGAGAGCAGGCCGAGCCCGCAGACCACCCAGGTGGCCACGCGTACGCCTCGCCGACCCGTCAACAGTCCGAGGGCCAGTCCGGCGAGCACGAGCGCGGACAGCCCGGCGACCACCGCGGTCAGCGCCGCCGACGCGCGCAGCAGGGCAACCAGGCCGTCGATCTGCTGCGGGCTGGCCGAGGTGTTCCGCGCCGCGGCGCGGAACGCGTCCACCGTCCGGCCCAGCACCGCCAGGTCGACGACGGCGTACGCGAGCGCGCCGACCGCCATCAGGAGCAGCACGGCCGTGGCCACCGGGACCACGGCGGGCCGGCGGGGCGGTGCCGGTTCGGGGTACGACACGACGGATCCCTCCGGTAGGCGTCGGGTTGCAACCTACTCGGAGGGATCGTCGGCGTCGTGCCTATCCGTGGATCAACTCGTCGACGGCGGGGTCGTGCCGGGGCGGTCCGTCGACGGCGTGTCGTCCGGACGGTCCGAGCTGGACGGGTTGGCCGGCGGGGCGGTCGGCTGCTCCGGCCCGGACGCCTGGCCGGGAGTCGACGGGTAGCCCGGCTGGCCGGACGCCTGCGGATAGCCCGGCTGGCCGGACGCCTGCGGATAGCCCGGGTAGCTGGCGCCCGGGGTCGGCGGCTCCCACGCGGCGGCGGGCTTGCGGAAGAACTCGTTGGACTTCGGCAGGGCCAGCAGGATCAGTGCCGCCAGCAGAGCGAGCAGGCTGACCACGCCGAGCAGGAGGCTGACCGGGGTGATCCAGGACGGCAGCGCCTCGTCGAGGCGGCGTCGGACCTCTTCGGGGCTCGGCATGTCGCCGCTGCCGCTCCCACCGGTGTTGAAACCGCCGGCCGCCCCGCTGAGCAGGGTGCCACCCGTGCAGCAGACCATGATGCCGCCGACGATCCAGGTGGTGATCCGGGCGCCGTTACGACCCTGGTTGTTGAAGATGGCCAGCACGCCCAGCACGACGGCCAGCAGGAGCACGAGGATCGCGCTGCCGAGGCCGAAGGCGAAGAAGAAGTCCGCGACCTGCTCCGCGCCGTCGGCGGAACTGCCCGCGTACGCCTCGCGGAGCACGTCCCGGGTCTTGCCGATGGTGGAGAGGGTGATGATGAGACTGATCACCTGGCACGCCAGGAACAGGTAGAGCAGGTAGCTGGAAATCGTCACGGTGGAGGGCCGTTGGCGGGTCGGCGTGCTCGGGGAGTCGACCACGATTCTCCTTTCCTAGATTGGGCCCACACCGTATCGGCAACCGGCCACTGCGGCATGCCGTGACGAAAACGGCGCGCCCGGCGAGGTCGCTCAGCGCGCGTCGTCGACGGGTCGGATCGTCAGGTCGGCCGGATCGAGCAGGTCACCGCGCGCGACCCGCCAGCCCTCTTCGCCGTACGCCTCGAAGGAGAGCCGGTCACGCCCACCCGACTCGTAGTCGTGGTAGCGCATCGTCCCCGCCGCCGGCAGGCCGGTCTCCCCGGTGGAGGTGTAGCGCGCCTGCCCGGTCTCGCTCCAGGTGTACCGCCGCCCGCCGAGGTCGATCTGCGGGGCACCGGGGGTGACGGTCGCGCCGGGCTCGGCGGTCCAGAGCACGAGCTCCAGCTCGGGACCACCGTCACCCTCCACGGAGAGCCGGTGCGGCGTGCCGGAGGCGTCGTCGAGGAGGTGCTGCACCCACGTCCAGCCACCCTCGACCAGTCGGATGGTGCCGCTCACGACGTACTCCCTCTGGCGGATCCGCACGCGGTCACCCGGGGCCAGCCGGCGGGTCGGCGGGAGGCCGGTGGGCCGGGCCGCGGCCCGGCGCCGGGCGCGCACGACGGCCACGAGCACGACCGTCATGAGTACGACTACGGCCCCCACCAGGGACGCCAGCGACCCGTCCACCCGACCACCTCCCCAGGTACGTCGGCGCAGACGGTAACAACCTGGCGCACCGAAATGAGTCGCGTCGTGACCGAAAGCTCAACTAGCACGGCGGGCCACTGGAACGGGCCCTGGACGAGTGGAGGTGTGCGGCGATTGTCAGGCCGCCGCGAGTCGCTGCGTGGCGTAGTCGCCGAGGGTGGAGCGACCCATGACGCAGCCGACGAAGGTGGTGAACTCGGTGGAGTCGCCGCGCAGCGACGTCCAGGTGTCCTGGGCGGCCGCCGGGTCGGCTCGTTCCAGCAGCGTCGCCGCGTACGCGCGGCCGGCGGGCGAGCCCTCGGCCAGGAGATGGTCGAGTTGCCGGCGTACCTCCTCGGGGTGCTCGTCGAGTGCTGCCTCGACGCGGTGGTACGCCTCGGTCACCGGCAGCACCTCACCGGCGAACCCGACACCGCCGAAGGCCAGCGTGTCGGCGGTCGTCAACTCGTCGACCGCCGCCCGAAGGTCCCGCTCCCACCTACTCATCCCGAACATGCCCCACTCCTTTCCCCGCTGGCCCGCCTCTCACCCTGTTGATCGAGAGGTTTGCGTCATGAGAAGACGTCCCGATGACGCAAACCTCTTGATCGCGGGGCTCAGGCGGGGGTGACCGTCAGAGAGGTGGGGGTGTCCAGGTCGACCTTGACCGTGTTGCCGTCTCGGATGGTTCCGCTCAGCAAGGCTTTGGCCAACTGGTCGCCGATGGCGGTCTGCACCAGGCGGCGCAGCGGTCGGGCGCCGTAGATCGGGTCGTAGCCGTGCTCGGCGAGCCAGCCCCGCGCCGCCTCGGTGATCTCCAGGCCGAGTCGCCGGTCGGCCAGACGGCGTCGCATCCGGTCGAGCTGGATGTCCACGATGGAGCGCAGATCGTCCCCGCGCAACGCCGCGAACACCACGATGTCGTCGAGCCGGTTGAGAAACTCGGGCTTGAAGTGCGACCGGACGACGGCGAGGACGCCTTCGCGGCGCTGCTCCTCGGCCAGCGTCAGGTCGCTGATCACCGACGACCCGAGGTTGGAGGTGAGGATCAGGATGGCGTTGCGGAAGTCCACCGTCCGGCCCTGGCCATCGGTGAGCCGACCGTCGTCCAGCACCTGGAGCAGCACGTCGAAGACGTCCGGGTGCGCCTTCTCCACCTCGTCGAGCAGGATCACCGAGTACGGCCGGCGGCGGACGGCCTCGGTGAGCTGGCCGCCCTCCTCGTAGCCGACGTAGCCGGGCGGGGCGCCGACGAGGCGGGCGACGGTGTGTTTCTCGCCGTACTCGCTCATGTCGATACGGACCATCGCCCGCTCGTCGTCGAAGAGGAACTCGGCGAGCGCCTTGGCCAGCTCGGTCTTGCCGACGCCGGTCGGGCCGAGGAAGAGGAAGCTGCCCGTCGGGCGGTCCGGGTCGGCGACACCGGCCCGGGCCCGGCGTACGGCGTCGGAGACCGCGCCGACGGCCTCGGCCTGGCCGACCACCCGGCTGCCGAGCGACTCCTCCATCCGCAGCAGCTTGGCCGTCTCGCCCTCCAGCAGGCGGCCCGCCGGGATGCCCGTCCAGGCGGCGACGACCGCGGCGATGTCGTCCGAGCCGACCTCCTCCTTGAGCATCGCGCCGTCGGCCTGGAGCCGGGCCAGCTCCTCCTCGGCCTGCGTCAGCTCGACCTTGAGGGCCGGGATACGGCCGTACCGCAGCTCGGCGGCGCGCTCCAGCTCGCCGTCGCGCTCGGCCCGCTCGGCCTCGCCGCCCAGGCGCTCCAACTCCTCCTTGGCGGTGGAGAGCTTGGTGATGTGGCTCTTCTCGGTCTGCCAGCGCTCGGAGAGCACGGTGAGCTGCTCGCGCTTGTCGGCCAACTCCTGGCGCAACCGGGCCAGCCGCTCGGCGGAGGCGGCGTCGGGCTCCTTGGCCAACGCCATCTCCTCGATCTCCAGCCGGCGCACGGCCCGCTCGATCTCGTCCACCTCGACCGGCCGGGAGTCGATCTCCATCCGGAGCCGGGACGCGGACTCGTCGACCAGGTCGATCGCCTTGTCCGGCAGGAACCGATCGGTGATGTACCGGTCGGAGAGCGTGGCGGCGGCGACCAGCGCGGCGTCGGTGATCCGTACGCCGTGGTGCACCTCGTAGCGCTCCTTGAGCCCGCGCAGGATGCCGATCGTGTCCTCGATCGTCGGCTCGCCGACCAGCACCGGCTGGAAGCGCCGCTCCAACGCCGGGTCCTTCTCGATGTGCTCGCGGTACTCGTCAAGCGTGGTGGCGCCGACCATCCGCAGCTCACCACGGGCCAGCATCGGCTTGAGCATGTTGCCGGCGTCCATCGAGCCCTCGCCCTTGCCGGCGCCGACGACGGTGTGCAGCTCGTCGAGGAACGTGATGACCTGCCCGTTGGAGTTCTTGATCTCCTCCAGGACGGACTTCAGCCGCTCCTCGAACTGGCCCCGGTACTGCGCCCCGGCGACCATCGCGCCGAGATCCAGCGAGACCAGCTTCTTGTCGCGCAGCGACTCCGGCACGTCGCCGGCCACGATCCGCTGGGCGAGACCCTCGACGATGGCCGTCTTGCCGACGCCGGGCTCGCCGATCAGCACGGGGTTGTTCTTCGTACGCCGGGAGAGCACCTGGATGACCCGGCGGATCTCGGAGTCCCGGCCGATGACCGGGTCGATCTTGCCGTCGCGGGCGCTGGCGGTGAGGTCGACGCCGTACTTGCTGAGCGCCTGGTAGGTCTGCTCGGGGTCGGCGGTGGTGACCCGCCGGTCCCCGCCCCGAACGGTCGGGAAGGCCGCGATCAGGGCCTCCTCGGTGGCACCGGCCGACTTGAGCGCGGCCGACACGGCACCGCCCACGCGGGCCAGACCGGCGAGCAGGTGCTCGGTGGAGGTGTATTCGTCACCCAGCGGGCGGGCGATCTGCTCGGCGGCCCCGATGGCGTTGACGAACTCGCGGGCCAGGGTGGGCTCGGCGATGCTGGAGCCCCGCGCGGCCGGCAGGGCGTCGACCGCACGCTCGGTGGCCCGGCGCAGCTCGGCGGGGTCGGCCCCGACGGCGCGCAGCAGACCGGCGGCGGTTGAGCCTTCGGTGTCGAGCAGGGACAGCAGCAGGTGCCAGGGCTCCACGGTGGCGTGGCCACGCTGGTTGGCCAGGGAGACGGCGCCGGTGATGGTCTCGCGGCTCTTGGTGGTGAGTTTCTCGGTGTTCATGGGCTCCCCCGGATCGGCGTTGTCCATTGTCTTGGACGCAACCAAAGTTGAGCGTATTCCACTCAACCTTAGCGTGTGACGCCCATCACTCGCGGTGTCGCCACCGCCAGTCGAACTCCCCGGCGGCCGGCGCCGGGCCGGGCAGCTCGCCCGCCTCCGGCACCGTCGAGAGGCCACCCAGCAGCACCGCGAGCTGCCGGCGGCGCAGCTCACGGGTGCGCTCCACGTCGGGTACGCGCACGGCCGCGCACCCCTCCAACACCAGCCCCAGATCCTGTACGACCACGTCGGCGCGCAGCCGCCCACTGGCGTGCGCCCGCTCGACGAGCACCGAGGCCAGCTCGCCCGCGCGTACCGCGTCCCGACCCATCTCCTCAGTCGGCGTGAAGGTGCCGGCCAGGTGGACGGTGAGCGAGTGCACGTCGGCGTCGACCACCCGGGCCAGGAACCCGGCGAACGCCGCCCAGTCGTCCGGCTCGGCGAGCGCCTCCTCGGCCACGGCGATGTAGCGGCGCAGCCCGTCGTGGCAGAGCTGGCGCAGCAGGGCCTCCTTGCCCGCGTACCGCCGGTAGAGCGCGCTGATCCCGACGCCGGCGCGGTCCGCGACGGCGGCGATCGGGGCCTTCGGGTCGTCGAGGAAGACGGCACGGGCGGCTTCGAGGATCACCTCGTCGTTGCGGGCGGCCTGGGCGCGGCGGCCGGCCAGGGGCTTCGGGGAGGTCGTCGGCATGACCTGAGACTAACACTGGAACGGATCGTTCCGGTCTGTTATCGTGATTGCAGAACGAAACATTCCGTTCCGAAGGAGCCTGAGATGACCGGCACCGCGATCCGCCCGTTCCGCGCCGAGATCCCGCAGACCGCCCTCGACGACCTGGCCGCCCGCCTGGGCCGCACGATCTGGCCCGCCGAGCTGCCCGGTGTCGGCGACGCGTACGGGATGAGCGGCGACCGGGTCCGCGCGCTCGCCAACCGCTGGCGCGACGGGTTCGACTGGCGAACGGTCGAGGCTCGGCTCAACGCCCACCCGCAGTTCGTCACCGAGATCGACGGCGAGCAGATCCACTTCCTGCACGTCCGGTCGTCCCGGCCGGACGCCACCGCCCTGGTGCTCACCCACGGCTGGCCGGGCTCGGTGCTCGAATACCTGGACGTCATCGGCCCGCTCACCGAGCCGAGCGACCCGGCCGCGCCGGCCTTCCACCTGGTCATCCCGTCGCTGCCGGGTTACGGCTTCTCCGGGCCCACGCGCAGCGCCGGTTGGAACCGGCACCGCACGGCCCGCGCCTGGGCCGAGCTGATGAACCGCCTGGGGTACGACAGCTACGGCGCGGTCGGCAACGACGCCGGCTCGATGATCTCGCCCGAGCTGGGCCGGATCGACCGCAAACACGTGCTCGGCGTACACGTCACCCAACTCTTCTCGTTCCCCGCCGGCGACCCGGCCGAGTTCACCGACCTCTCCGAGGCGGACCGGGCGGCGCTGGGGCACCTCCAGTGGTTCTACGAGAACAAGTTCTCCTTCAACCAGGTGCACAGCCAGCAGCCGCAGACCCTGGCGTACGCGCTGGCCGACTCGCCCATCGGGCTGCTGGCCTGGAACGCGCAACTCTTCGACGAGAGCCTGGACGTCGACTTCGTCCTGGCCAACGTGGCCCTCTACTGGTTCACCGGTACGGCCGCCCCGGCGATCCGCTTCTACTGGGAGGACGCCCACGCCGACGAGCAGCCGGCCGAGCCGACCACGGCGCCCACCGCGGTGGCCATGTTCCCCGGCGACTTCCAGTCCATCCGCCGCTTCGCCGATCGCGACCACGCGAACATCGTCCGCTGGACGGCCTACGGGACGGATGTCGAGGGGCGCGGTGACGTCGGCGGCCACTACGCCGCCCACCAGGCGACCAACGTCCTGGTCGACGACATCCGCGAGTTCTTCGCCAGCCTCCGCTGACCTCGCTCGACCTTGATCGACTCGGCTTTCAGGAAGTCGGGCTGTCCGGACCGCCGGGACACCGCGACATCACGGAAGTCGAGTCGATCAAGGTCGGCGTCAGGCGTTGTCGAGGATGATCTTCGTCCAGCGACGCTCGGCCACCCTGCCGACGCCGAGCAGAATCCCGCCGTCCCCACCGACGGCCACGATGGTGCCGTCGGTCAGCACGGACAGGCTGTGGTCGGGGCCGATCGGCCAGGGCAACCCGGTGTAGCGGCCGTCCTCCCCGACAGCCCCAGCGCCCGCCGGGCCGGTCACCGCGAGCAGCCCGCCGCCGATCGGTGCGACGGATTGGATCTGTGGCGGAGCGCCGTCGACGCGGATCGGATCCCACCCTCGGCGCAGTCGCCAGAGCGCCGGGAAGGATCTGCGGTCCGGCCGCTCCCCGACCAGCCAGGCCGTCCCGTCCCGCTCGAACACCACGTGCAGGGCAGCGATCTGCCCGTCGGGTGCCGGCACCGGGGTCTGCTGCCAGCTCCGCCCCCGGTCGAATGAGGCAGCCGCGTACCGCTTCCCGTCCTTCTCCCCGGTCGCGACCACCAGCGGCCCGTCGCCCGCGTCGACCGCGTTCAATCCGGGTACGCCGGGCCGCGCGGCCAGCGGGCGCAGCCGTTCGCCGTCCCACTCGCCGATCTGATCACTGGCCTCGATCACCTGAAATCGACTTCGGGCACCGACCCACTGCGGCGGCGGCCCGTTCAGCGCGTACGTGAACGAGGTGCCACCGTCGGTCGAGGTCCACCAGCCGTGCGGCTCACCCCACAGCGTCAGAACCCCCGGCGCGGCGTAGAGCTGGTGGTTCTCCGCCGCCGGGTGGGGATGTCGCAACTCCCGCCAGGACCGTCCGCCGTCAAGGGTGGTGAACAGTCGCGCCGGACAGTCGTCGCCGGGCGGCGGCTCGCCGCAGTTGGCGAAGAGGGCGTAGCCGTGCTCGGCGTCGACGAACTCGACGTACGGCGGGTCGTACCGCTGGGGAACGGCGACCCGGACGCGGCGCTCCTGCGCGACGGCGGCCGTTGGAGACGGCGCGGTGGTCGCCCGGGACGACGCGGTCGGCGATTTACGGCGGACATCGCCGATCGAACACCCAGCCAACAGAGGTACGAGCAGCAGCATCCCTGCCCGACTCGACATCCGTCCGATCATCGCCGTCTCCGAAGCGGTAGCCTTGCCCGGGTGCGAGTACGTGTGGAACAGACTGCCTTACCGGGCATCGGAATGCGTCACGATCTGGTGACCGAATCCGGCCGGCGGCTCGGCGTGGTTTCCCACCGCAACGGCCGACGTGATCTTGTCCTCTACGACCCTGACGATCCCGACGCCTGCCAGGCGGACATCCCGCTGACCGACGACGAGGCCGAGGCTCTGGCCGACATCCTCGGCGCGTCGCTCATGCTCGGTCAGCTCTCCGGGCTGCGCGAGCAGGCCGCCGGGCTGCTCACCGAGCAGATCGCCATTCCGGCAGGGTCGCGGTACGTCAACCGTCCGCTCGCGGACACCAAGGCGCGTACCCGCACCAGCGCCTCCATCGTGGCGGTGCTGCGTGACGGCGAGGTCATCGTCTCGCCGCTCCCCTCGTTCCGCTTCGCCGCCGGTGACGTGGTGGTCGTCGTCGGGACCCGCAGAGGTCTCGACGGTGTGTCCGCCATCCTCGCCGACAGTGACCCGGACGGCTGAGGCGGATGCACGATTTCACCACGCTGCTCATCGAAGTCGGTGCGCTCCTGCTTCTGCTCGGGCTCCTGAGCCGGCTCAGCCGGCGCTTCGGCCTCTCTCCCATCCCCCTCTACCTGCTCGCCGGGCTCGCGTTCGGGCACGGCGGGCTGCTGCCGCTGGACGCCAGCGAGGAGTTCTTCGCGGTCGGCGCCGAGATCGGCGTCATCCTCCTGCTCGTGATGCTCGGCCTGGAGTACTCGGCCAACGAGCTCGTCGGCAACCTGCGCTCGGCGGCACCCGCCGGTCTGATCGACGGGGTGCTCAACGCGCTGCCCGGCGCGGGATTCGCGCTGCTGCTCGGCTGGGACTGGGTGGCCGCCCTCGTACTCGGCGGCATCACCTGGGTCTCCTCGTCCGGCGTGATCGCCAAGGTCCTCGCCGACCTGGGTCGGCTCGGTAACCGCGAGACCCCCGTGATCCTCTCGGTGCTCGTCATCGAGGACCTGGCGATGGCGCTCTACCTGCCGCTGGTCACCGCCGTACTGGCCGGCACCGGCCTGCTCGGCGGCGGGATCGCGCTCACCGTCGCGGTGGGCACGGTGCTGATCGTGCTGGTGGTCGCCATCCGGTACGGCCACCTGATCTCGTCCGCCCTGTCGGCGAAGGACCCGGAGGCGCTGCTGCTCGGCGTACTCGGCCTGACGTTGCTGATCGCGGGCATCGCGGCGTCGCTCCAGGTGTCGGCGGCCGTCGGCGCGTTCCTGGTCGGCATCGCCCTCTCCGGCCCGGTGGCCCACCACGCCACCGAGCTGCTCTCCCCACTGCGGGACCTGTTCGCGGCCGTGTTCTTCGTGTTCTTCGGCCTGACCACCAGCCCGCAGGACATCCCGCCGGTGCTGCTGCCGGCGCTCGCGCTGGCCGTGGTCACCATGGGCACGAAGACGCTCACCGGCTACCTGGCGGCCCGCCGGGTCGGCATCGCCGAACCCGGACGCTGGCGGACCGGTCTCGCACTCGTACCCCGAGGTGAGTTCTCCATCGTCATCGCCGGCCTCGCGGTCGCGGCCGGCAGCGTCGAGCCACGGCTGGCCGCGCTCGCCGCGACGTACGTCCTCATCACCGTGGTGACCGGACCGATCCTGGCCCGGCTGCCCGACTTCCCGTGGTTCAAGCGGTGGTTGCGCAACCGAGCCCTGGCCCAGCGGCGCCAACCGGTTCCCGTCCACGACTGACGTCGACCGCCGCTGTCGTACCTCACGAGGTACGACAGCGGCGCTGGCCAGGGCACCCGAACGGCCGTTCGGGCCGGGCCGGCCAACGGTTGCCGAATTGCGCCTTACGGGTACTACCGCAGTAACCGACGGCGGGTTACCGTTTCGCCCCAGCAGCCAGGGTCCGCAGGCAGCGTTGCCACCCGCGGGCGAGAGCGGAAGGTTGGCCGGTGAGCGTGCAGGAGTCGACGTTCCACGGCTTCGTGAATCCCGTCGATCCGAGCCCGGCGGAGTTGCGAGCTTGGGCGTACCAGCCGGATTCGGTCCCGTTGGCGTCCATGCCGCCCGACTGGGACCTCCTGGTCTCGGGTGACCGGCTGGTGTTGACGCTCTTCGAGCTGGCCATGGACCCGACGTGCCCGGCCCGGCGCTTCGCGCTGCACTGCCTCTACATCTACGCCGCCGACGGCATCCGGACGAACTTCCGGGCCCACCCCAAGCGCCGTTTCCGCAAACTCGTGGAGCAGGCCGAGCGCGACGGCGACGAGCTGATGAGGATCTGGGCGCACAATGGCCGCGTACTGCTGGCCCGGCCGGATCTCTTCGTCTACCGGGACTGGTGCGAGGGCGGCCTGGTCCGCGAGAACCGCCGCCTCGGCTGAGCCCTCACCGCATCCAGCATGACGAACGGGCCGGGACCCCCCGTGGGTCCCGGCCCGTACGTCGGTCGCCGGTCAGTCGCGCTTGCGGTCCGTTTCTGGTCGGGTCGGCTCGCCCTGCTCGGCGAATCGTCCCTCCTTGATCCGGTCGCGGAACGTTCCCTCGGTGACCTTGTCGAACTTCTCGCGGACGGTGGCGGCCAAGCCTTCCAACCGCTCCTCCGTCTGCTGAGCGACTTTCTTCGCCGGCTCCGCCATCGCTTCCCCTCGCCATGCCGGTAGGCCCGAATTAAGCCGTTTGGACCCCGTATCGACAGGTTAACGGAAGCGGCCCGGTCCGCGCCGGAAAATCGGAGCGCGGGCCGGGCCGAGGAAGCGGTACGTGGGGTCAGCGGTCGGTGTTGCGGCGAGGACGCCAGACCACCAACGCGGTGGACGTGCGGTTGGTCGGCACCAGATCCCGACCCGGGAAGCGCGCCAGCGACTCCAACTCGGCCACCCGGCGGTAGGCGGCGTCCAACTCCGCCTCCAACCGCGCGACCCGCTGCTCCGCCTGCTCCAGCAGCCGTTCCAAGCCGATGATCCGCTTGACGCCGGCGAGGTTGATCCCGTCGTCCTGACTGAGCCGCTGCACCTCGCGCAGCAGCACCACGTCCCGGACGCTGTAGCGACGACCACCGCCAGCCGCCCGGCCAGGCTGCACCAGCCCCAGCCGGTCGTACTGGCGCAGAGTCTGCGGGTGCATCCCCGCCATCCGCGCCGCCACCGAGATCATGAGCACCTTGGCCTCGTAGGCAGGGTCACCCGAACCGAGGAACTCGCCCGACATCCCGCTCACCTCCGCGTCCATCCCACCGGACTATCCGACCCGACGCACACGCGCGTCGAGATGTTCCCGCGCCGCCGGAGGACTCTGCTCGGCGAACGCCTCCAGCGCGGCCCGCGCCTCGTCCGTCAGTCGGGCGGGCACCACCACGTCCAGGGTGACCAGCAGATCGCCGGCCTGCCCGTCGCGGCGGACCACGCCCTTGCCCCGGGCCCGCAGCACACGCCCGCTGGGCGTGCCCGGCGGCACCCGCAGCGTCACCGCGCCGTCGAGCGTGGGCACCCGCAGGTCCGTGCCGAGCACGGCCTCCGGGAAGGTCACCGGCACCGTCAACGTCAGGTCGTCGCCGGTACGCCCGAACAACTCGTCCGGTCGAACCTTCACGTGCACGAACAGGTCGCCGGCCGGGCCACCGCGCTCACCCGGCTCACCGCGCCCGGCCAGCCGGATGCGTTGGCCGTCGGCCACCCCGGCCGGGAAGCGCACGTTCATCGTGCGGGTCTTGGTGACCCCGCCGCTGCCGTGGCACTCCGGGCACTTCTCCTCCACCACGGTGCCGACGCCCTGGCAGTTGCCGCACGGCTCGGAGAAGCTGAACGACCCCTGGTTGCGGGTCGTCACCCCGGCCCCGTGGCAGACCGGGCAGGTACGCGGTTGGGTGCCGGGCTTGGCGCCGTTGCCGTGACAGGTGTCGCAGACACCGGGGGCGCGCAACGTCAGCGGCAGGGTCACGCCGCGCACCGCGTCGCCGAAGTCGAGCGCCACTTCGGTCTCGACGTCCCGGCCCCGGGCCGGACCACGCGCCGCGGCCTGCCCACCGGCCTGCCCGCCCGAGAAGATCGAGCTGAACAGGTCCTGGAAACCGGCGCCACCGCCGAAACGGCGATCGCCGCCGCCCGCTCCGCCGCCGAACAGGTCGGAGACGTCGAACGGCATCCCGCCCGGCTGGCTGCCGGCGCGGGCGTTGCGCCGGAACGCGCCCGAACCGAACAGCGAGCGCATCTCGTCGTACTCCCGGCGACGGCCGGCGTCCGACAGCACGTTGTACGCCTCGGAGACGGCCTTGAACCGCTCCTCGGCCTTCGGGTCGCCCGGATTGTGATCCGGGTGCGATTCCCGGGCCAGCTTGCGGTACGTCTTCTTGATGTCATCCGCGGAGGCGGCCTTGTCCACGCCGAGCACGGCGTAGAAGTCCTTCTCGAGCCAGTCCTTCGAACTCACCGGTCCACCCCCTTCCGACCGTCGTGGCCCGGCCGTCCCGCCCACCGCAGCGCGGCGGACGGGACGGCCCGGTCACCGTCTCGCACTATTCCGGATCCGCGACCGCGACCAGCGCGGGGCGCAGCAGCCGCTCACCGAGCTGGTAGCCGCGCCGCATGACCTGCACGCAGGTCGGCTCACTGACCTCGGCCGAGGTCTGGTGCGCGACGGCCTCGTGCCGGGTCGGGTCGAACGGGTCGCCCTGCTCGCCGAACGCGGTCAGGCCGAACTTGCCCAGCGCGGCGGTGAGCTGGTCCGCCACCGTTCCGAACGGTCCGACCAGGTCGCCGTGTTCCCGTGCCCGGTCCAGGTCGTCGAGGATCGGCAGCAGCGCGGCCAGCACCGAGCCGGTCGCCTGCTCCTGCACCAGGGCACGGTCGCGGTCGACCCGCTTGCGGTAGTTGGCGTACTCCGCCGACACCCGCTGCAGGTCCCTGGTCCGCTCGTCGAGGTCGGCGCGGAGCGCCTCCAGCTCGGCGCCGAGCGTGGTCCCCGTGCCGCCGCCGTCCACCGGCTGCGCCGGGGCGTCCACCACCGCCGGACCGGAGGGTTCCGGCCCGTCGGTGGCGTTGACCTCGACCTCAATCTCGTCGACCACTACCTCGGCGTCCTCGACCAGACCCTCGGCCGGTACGCCGGTCTCCGCGTCGGCGGCGGTGCCCTCCGGCTCCGTCGCGTCACTGAGCTTGCGGTTGTTGCGGATGACGACCCGCTCCTCGGCGCCGGTGGCCGGCTCCGTGGGCGCGGAGCCACCCGGCGTCGACCCGGTGTTGTCCGAGTCGGCGGCTCGTGGCTTCTGCGTCATGGGGCTACCTCATCCCTTCGCCGTGGATACGTCTCGGAGGTGGGCAGTCACTTCTTGCCGTCCTCGTCCACGATCTCCGCGTCGACCACGTCGTCCGCCCCACCGGTCTGGGCGCCACCCGGGGCACCGGTCGCGCCGGTCGCACCCGGGCCGGCCTCGCCACCGGGCTGGCCCTGCTCGGCCTGCTGGGCGTAGAGCAGCGAACCCGCCTGCTGGGAGACCTGCGCCAGCTTCTCGTGCGCCGACTTGATCTTCTCGATGTCCTGGCCGCCCAGGGCGCCCCGCAGCTCGCCGAGCGCCTCGTTGAGCTGCTCCCGGTTCTCACCGGGCAGCTTGTCGCCGCTCTCGGCGAGGAACTTCTCGGTCTGCCACTGCAGCGCCTCGGCCACGTTGCGGGTCTCGGCGTCGTCGCGGCGACGCTTGTCCTCCTCCGCGTGCTCCTCGGCGTCCCGGCGCATGCGCTCGATGTCGTCCTTCGGCAGCGAGGAGCCGCCGGTGATCGTCATCTTCTGTTCCTTGCCGGTGCCCAGGTCCTTGGCGTGCACGTTGACGATGCCGTTGGCGTCGATGTCGAAGGCGACCTCGATCTGCGGCACGCCGCGCGGCGCCGGCGGGAGGCCGGTCAGCTCGAAGGTGCCGAGCTTCTTGTTGTAGGCCGCGATCTCCCGCTCGCCCTGGAACACCTGGATCAGCACCGACGGCTGGTTGTCGTCAGCGGTGGTGAACACCTCGGAGCGCTTGGTCGGGATGGTGGTGTTGCGCTCGATGAGCTTGGTGAAGATGCCGCCCTTGGTCTCGATGCCCAGGCTCAGCGGGGTCACGTCGAGCAGCAGGACGTCCTTGACCTCACCCTTGAGCACACCGGCCTGCAGGGCGGCGCCGACGGCGACGACCTCGTCCGGGTTGACGCCCTTGTTCGGGTCGCGGCCGGTGAGCTGCTTGACCAGGTCGGTCACGGCGGGCATCCGGGTCGAACCACCGACGAGGATGACGTGCTCGACGTCCGAGATCTTGATCCCGGCGTCCTTCACGGCCTGCTCGAACGGGCCCTTGCAGCGGTCCAGCAGGTCCTGCGTCATCCGCTGGAACTCGGCGCGGCTGAGCGTCACGTCGAGGTGCAGCGGGCCGGCGGAGCCGGCGGTGATGTACGGCAGGTTGATGTTGGTGGTGGTGGCGGCGGACAGCTCGATCTTGGCCTTCTCGGCGGCCTCACGGAGGCGCTGGAGGGCCATCTTGTCCTGACCGAGGTCGATGCCGTGCTCACCGCGGAACGTCTTGACCAGGTGGTCGATGATCCGCTGGTCCCAGTCGTCGCCACCGAGGTGGTTGTCACCGCTCGTCGACTTGACCTCGATGACGCCCTCGGCCAACTCCAGCAGCGACACGTCGAAGGTGCCGCCACCGAGGTCGAAGACCAGGACGGTCTGCTCCTTGGAGCCCTTGTCCAGCCCGTACGCCAGGGCGGCCGCGGTCGGCTCGTTGACGATCCGCAGCACGTTGAAGCCGGCGATCTCACCGGCCTCCTTGGTGGCCTGCCGCTGGCTGTCGTTGAAGTAGGCCGGGACGGTGATCACCGCGTCGGTGATCTGCTCGCCCAGGTACGCCTCGGCGTCCCGCTTGAGCTTCATCAGGGTCCGGGCCGAGATCTCCTGCGGGGTGTACTTCTTGCCGTCGATGTCGACGGACCAGTTCGTGCCCACCTCACGCTTGACCGAACGGATCGTCCGGTCCGGGTTGGTCACCGCCTGGCGCTTCGCGACCTCACCGACGAGCACCTCGCCGTTGCGGGCGAACGCGACGATCGACGGGGTCGTCCGCGAGCCCTCAGCGTTGGCGATGACGGTGGGCTCACCGCCCTCGAGAACGCTGACGCAGGAGTTCGTCGTGCCGAGGTCGATACCGACCGCACGTGCCATCTTCGCTTCCTCGCTTCGTAAGGTTGTGCAGGTGACGGGCACCGCCCGCGACTGCTTGGCGGGCGCCGCCCGCAGCGGGCCCCACCACAAGTTGAGTGAACTTGACTCAATAGTGCCACGCGCCCGCGAATCGTCAAGTCGACTTGAGCCGACCCGGCGCAACCCAGACGTTATTACCGTCCGGTTGTCTTCCCTTGCATCGGTCGGGCACGCTTTAGCGGTGACGACGCCCGGCGATTCCGCCACCCGTTCCGGCGCGCCCGCCGTCGCCGCCCGCACCGGCCCGCCGGACGCCGCGGAGGAGCCGTCCGTCACCCCCGGGGACGACAGCCTCCCCGGCGCGCTGTCGGGCCTGAGGGCCGCGATCGGCGCGACCCGCTATCCGCTCGCCCTGCCCTCTGCCAGCTCCGCCCGGCACGCCGCCGGTGCCCTCACCGACCAACTCGACGACTACCTGCTGCCCCGACTGGCCCGGCTGGACGCCCCACTGCTCGTGGTCGTCGGCGGCTCTACCGGCGCGGGCAAGTCGACCCTGGTCAACAGCCTGGTCAAGGCCCGGGTCAGCGCCGCCGGTGTGCTGCGACCCACCACTCGCTCCCCGGTGCTGGTGTGCAACCCGGCCGACGCGGCCTGGTTCCGGCAGGGCGACCTGCTGCCCGGGTTGACGCGTACGACCGAGCCGAGCGGCGACCCGCGCTCCCTGCACCTGGTGACCGCTCCGGCCCTCCCCCCGGGCCTCGCGTTCCTCGACGCGCCGGACATCGACTCGGTGGTCGACGCCAACCGCGCGCTCGCGAGTCAACTGCTCGCCGCCGCCGACCTGTGGTTGTTCGTCACCACCGCCGCCCGGTACGCCGACGCGGTGCCGTGGGAGCTGCTGCGCAGCGCGCGGGCCCGGGGTGCCGTGATCGCCATGGTGCTCGACCGCGTACCCGCCGAGGCCAGCGACGAGATCGCCGCCCACCTCGCCGAGATGCTCGCCGCCCAGGATCTGGGCCGCGCCCCGCTGTTCGTGCTGCCGGAGACCTGGGTCGACGGTCAGGGGCTGCTGCCCGAGGGCGTCACGGCGCCGCTGGCCGAGTGGTTCGCCCGCCTCGCCGCCGACGCCGACGCCCGCGCCGCGGTGGTCCGGCAGACGCTCGACGGCGCGCTGGCCGCCCTGCACCCCGCCGTCGAGGAGCTGGCCGACGCCGCCGACGAGCAGGTCACCGCCGCCGACGCGCTGGACGAGAGGGTACGGGCGGCGTACCGCAGTGCCGAACGGACCGTCGAGCAGGGTCTGCGGGACGGTCGACTGCTCCGCGGCGAGGTGCTGGCCCGCTGGCAGGAATTCGTCGGGACGGGCGAGTTCTTCCGCACACTGGAGGCCCGCATTGGGCGTCTACGGGACCGGATGGTGGCCGCCGTCACCGGCCGTCCCGCACCCTCCGCCGAACTGCGCAACGCCATCGAGTCGCAACTCGTCACCCTGCTGCGCGGGGTGGCGTCCGAAGCCGCCGAATCCGCGTACACCGGGTGGAAGGCGCACCCGGCCGGCGCGGACCTGCTCGATCCGGCGCTCGCCCACCCGAGTGGCGACCTGCCCGAACGCGCCGAGCGGATGGTCCGGGACTGGCAACGCGGAGTGCTGGAGCTGGTCCGCGTCGAGGGCGGCGACAAGCGCTTCGTGGCCCGCACTGCCGCGTACGCGGTGAACGCCACCGGGCTGGCCGTCATGATCGCCGTATTCGCCTCGACCGCGTTCATCCCCACCGGGTTGGAGGTGGCGACGGGGGCCGGCACAACGGTCGCCGCACAGGCCGTACTCCAGGCGATCTTCGGTGACCAGGCGGTGCGTACCCTCGCCGCCAAGGCCCGGGTCGACCTCCTGGCGCGGGTGCGGACGCTGCTGGACGCGGAGGCCGACCGCTTCCTCACCCGCACCGCCGACGCCCGGCCCGCCGAGGCGGCCGGCGACACGCTGCGCCAGGCTGCCGGGCGGGTCGAACTGGCCCGGCACCGCAGTGGCCTGGCCAGCGACGAGGAGAGTTCGCGATGAGCAACATCGCCGGCCGGGTACGCGAGGCCCTCCGCGGCAACCAGCGGATCGACGCAGACGGGCTGATCGCCCGCCTGGACGCCGTACGCCGCCTCCTGACCGCCGTCGACGGTCTGCTGCCCGACGCCGAACTGGTGCCCGCGCACACCCTGGTCGAACGGGCCGGCACCCGGCTCGCGCTGTCCCGCGACCACACCGTCGTCGCCCTCGCCGGCGCGACCGGAAGCGGCAAGTCCAGCCTGTTCAACGCGCTGGCCCAGCTCGAACTCTCACCGGTCGGCGTCCGCCGACCCACCACCGGCGTGACGCACGCGTGCGTGTGGGGGCCACTGGAGGACGCCAACCGGCTGCTCGACTGGATCGGGGTGCTGCCCCGACACCGCTTCGTCCGCGAGAGCGCGCTCGACGGCGACGACGAGACGCCCTTGCACGGCCTGATCCTGCTCGACCTGCCCGACTTCGACTCGGTCCAGCGGTCCCACCGCCTCGAGGTGGACCGGTTGCTCGGCCTCGTCGACCAAGTGGTCTGGGTGGTCGACCCGCAGAAGTACGCCGACCGGGTCATCCACGACAGCTACCTGCGCGAGTTCCACCGGCACCGGGACGTCACCCTGGTCGTGCTCAACCAGGCCGACCGGCTGCCGGTGGCCGAGCTGCCGCGCGTCCTGGACGACCTGCGCCGACTGCTCGACTCCGACGGGCTGACCGGCGTACCCCTGCTCGCCACCACCGCCATCGACCCGGACGGGATAGTCGGGCTGCGCACCGCGCTGGAGCGTACGGTCGCCGAGCGGCAGGCCGCCCTGCGTCGACTGGCCGGCGACGTCGACAGCGTCGTCGCCGGGCTGGACGAGATGATCGGCTCGGCCCGGCCGGGAGGCGGTCTGGACGACGCGACCGTCGCCGGGTTGAACCGGGCACTGGCCGGCGCCGCCGGAGTACCGGCGGTGAGCGAGGCGGTGGAGCGGGCGTACCGACATCGGGCCGGCGCGGCCACCGGCTGGCCGGTGGTCCGGGGCTGGCGGCGACTGCGGCCCGACCCGCTTCGCCGGCTGCACCTGCCCGGCCCGGCCGGCGCGGACGCCGACCCCGCCGAGAGCCTGGTGGCGGCCACCTCGGTGCCCGATCCGACGGCCGCCCAACGATCGGCACTCGGTCTGGCGATCCGTGCGGTGGCCGACCGGACCGGCGGCGACCTGCCCGCCGCCTGGCCGACGGCGGTGACCTCCGCCGCCCGGTCCCGCCTCGACGACCTGCCGGACGCGCTGGACCGCGCGATCGCCGGCACGGACCTCGGCCTCGCCCATCAGCCGGTGTGGTGGCGGGTCGTCGGTGGCGTGCAGTGGCTGGTCACCCTGGCCGCCGCGGTCGGTCTGGGCTGGTTGGCGCTCGGCTACGCGCTGCGGGCGCTCGGCCTTCCCGCGCTGGACAACCCCATGGTCGGCCAGGTGCCGATGCCGACCGTGTTGCTGCTCGGCGGCCTGCTGGCCGGGCTACTGACGGCGGCGCTGACCCGACCGGTCGTGCGCTGGGCGGCCCAACGGGCGCGGGCCCGCGCCCGGCAGCGGCTGACGGTCCGGGTCGCCGAGGTCGGCGAGGAGTACGTGCTCGCCCCGGTAAGGATCGTGCTCGCCTCGTACGCGCAGGCGCGCGACGCGCTCAGTGAGGCTGCCCGCCGCTGACGCCTCTGCGTACGCCCCGAGCGGCGTAGGGTCGAAGCATGGCCACGCCTCAGACCCCTTACGACGCGGTGCTGCACGCCGCACGCGACGTGACCAAGCTGGAGTCCGCCCTCGACGCCGAGATGCTCGGCAGCGCACTGCTGGGCAGTATCTACGCAATCGCGGAGACCGACCGCGACACCGCCGTGCGGGAGTTCGTCACCGGTTTCCTCGCCGCCACCGCCCGCCGCCGGATCGCGGCGGCGACCACCATCCGCCAGGTCTTCGCCGCGCTCGTTCCGACCGCCGAAGGCGTCGAGCGGGTACGCCCCGGCAGCCAGGCCCCCGCCTGGTCCAGCCAGCTCACCCGGGTGCACCTCACCGGCAGCTGGGCGTACGGCGACGTCTACGGCGACCAGACCTCCTACCTCGCCACCTTCGCGTACGACGACGCGGCCGGAGGCCCGGAGCACGCGCTGGTGGCCCTCGTCGACCACAACATCGGGATCACCAAGGACATCTTCGTGGGCGGGCCCGCCGAACGGATCCTCGACCAGGTCCGGCAGATGTGCGCGGACGACGAGCTGACCTGGTTCCGCACCGAGGACCCGTCCCGGCTGCGGGGCGAGGTGGCCCGTCACCTCTCGGTCACCGACGACCTGGGCGAGCTGCCCGGCGAGGGCTCGCTCGCCACCGACCGCGCGCTCGTGGGCGCCCGGCTCGCGGTGCTGCCCATGGCCGCCGTGCCGACCGGCCCGGCCGAGGTCGAACCGCTGTCCGCCGCCGAGCGCACCGACCTGGTCCGGCGGTTCCTCGCGTCGCCAGAGGCCGCCCGGTTAGGGCTCGACAGCGTCGACGGTCCCGAGCTCGCCTCGCTGCACTTCTGCCTGAGCCTGCTGCTGGACCACGCGGCGTCCTTCCCCGACTCCGACCCGATGCGGTGGAGTCCGGCGGTGTCCGGGCTCTTCCTGCTCGACTGGGTGCACCGCCGTGCCGTGCTCGACATGGACGACGCTGCGATGCTGCCCCGGGTGCTGCGCGCCTGGGCCCGGTACGCGTCACAGCAGCGCGGGCTGCCCGAGGCCGCCGCCGAGCGGACCGACGAGGCGATCGAGGAGATGGTGCCGGAGTTCGCGCGGCTCTACTCGACCGGCGAGCGGCGTAGCCCGGCCACGGCGGCCGTCGCGCAACTCATGGCCGACGGCGTGGACCCGGACGACCCGGCCGCGCTCGACGCCTGGATCGAGGCGAACCGGCACCGACTCGCCGACGACGGCGCCTGACGGACCCATCGGGCGGGTGGCAGCACCAGGCCACCCGCCCGATGGGGTCCGCTCGGCCGCTTGGGTTGCCCGCTCAGCTCCGCTCGGCCGCTTGGGTTCGCCCGCTCAGCGCAGGGCACCGAAGACGACGGCGGCGATCAGCGCGCCGAGTACCCCGCCGGCGAGCACCTGCGCGACGGTGTGGTCCCGCAGGCGTACCCGGGCCCAGCCGACCACGCCCAACAGCGGCGCGGCGACCAGGAGCCCGCGTCCGAAGGTCAACGCCAGAATGACCAGGGTGCCGGCGGAGACCGCCGAGTGGATCGACATCTTCCACCAGTGGCTCACCGACACGGCGACCACCAGTCCGACCAGCCCCGCCACCGCCAGCGCCAGCAGGGGCCGTGGCGCGCCGAGGACGACGAGCAGGGCGAGCCCGGCGGTGACCGAGCCGAGTCCGACCAGCAGGGGCACCCGGCGCTGCTCCCGACGGCCGATGTGGTGGTCGGTGAGTCGCCCCCGGCGGACCCCACCGACGATGTAGGCGAACGGGATGCCGGTGACGAATACCGTCGCGAGCAGGCCCCACACCAGCCCTCGAACGCTGTCCCGACTGCTGTGCCAGCTCACGGTGATGATCAGCAGCGATACCAGCACGGCCGGCGCGGTCAGCTCGGTGACGAGCCGGGCGACCCGCAGCCCCGGACCGGGACGAGGGGCGACCGGGCGGGGTTCCGCACCGCCGCCCACGCCACCCCCCGGCTACTCGCCACCGCTGACCAGCGCCGTCTCGGCGGCACCTGCCCGTCACCGTACCGCCGAGACGGCCTTCGGATGCACGGGTCCGGCCGCCGACGGACGCGCCCGCCCGCCCCCTCCCCCGAACGGCCCCCGCGGTCGCCCGTGGTGATCAAGAAGTTTGCGTCACCGCGACCGCGATCCTTGACGCAAAGCTCTTGATCACCGGGAGGGACCGCAGGGGTGGGCTGCGCCTGCCCGAGGGCCTTGAGGTTGGCGGGGTCCGGGCGCGGGCCTCCACGATTGCGGCGATCTTGCGGTTTCTGTTGTCGTTATGGGCGGTATCGAGTCTTATGTCGCGACAGAAAGTGCAAGATCGCGGCGGTCTGCGGGCGCGGCGGTGGGACTGGGCGCGAGCGTCGGTGACGGCGCGGTGGTGGACTCGGGTGGGGTGGCGGACGGGCGGGGGGTGGGGGACGGGCGGGGGGTGGGGGACGGGCGGGGGGTGGGCGACGGCGGGGGTGTGGTCGCCGGGGCGGAGAGGGTGCTGGTGGGGACGGGGGTGGGGGTCGTCGGATCGGTCGTGGCGGGTGTCCCCGGGTCGGTTGCGGTGGGTGTCGTCGGATCGGTCGGCGACGGGCTCGGGGTGGACGTCCCGGTCGGGTCCGGATCCGGGGGCGCGGTCGGCGACGGCACCGGCGACGGGCTGGCCGGTGGCCCGGCCGGCGGGGCGCTGCGGGTGGGCCGGGATGCCGGCGGCGCGGACACCACCCGGCGGGTGGGCACCCGGTCGTCGACGTGCGGGCCGTACCACGAGTCGTCCGGCACACGCCGGGGCGCGCCGGGCAGCCAGCCGGTGGTCGCGGTCGGGCCGGCGCTGGGCGTGCCGGGGGACGGGAGCACGAGCGGCGGCTGACTGGTCACCGGCATCGGGATGACCACCGGTCCGACCGACGGGGTCGGGATGAACGGCGTGCTGGTGTCCGGCAACGCGGAGGTGCCGGGAGTGGCCGAGCCCGCACTGATCGCCGCGAGCACGGGCATCGACGCGGTGCCGGCCAGAAGTGCGACGGTGAGCAGGTATCCCCGGGAGGGGCCACCCGCGCCGGTTGCCCGGTGCGCTCCGATCACCCGGCGGTAGCCGCCCGGCGAACGGTGGCGGCCGAGCACGGGTGTGCCGGGCCCGTCACCTGACTCGTCCACCGCACACCCCTCGTCGTCGGACCCTGCGGGTCGCTGCTGTGGGCACCGCGCGAGGGTGTTAATCCGACTAATCACCCGATCGGCGCGATCCTGCGGAATCAGCCTCGCCCAGTTACGGTCCGTCAGCCAACACCCACCGCGTGTCGACACGCGGCACCGACAGAACGGTGACGAATCAGCACCGGATCACCCGGTGGACGCGCAGCGTCATGATGACGACAAAGGGTGGCAAACCGTGGGCGGTCGGAATGCGACCTGGGCGTACTGTGGGCACGCTCACCTGCTCTGCGAATATGGAGCACGACGGCAACGCAGCCGCGACCTCCGCGCACCCCCGCGGCAGACGCGGCCCGGCGCCGGCGCTCCCGATCCGGGTTCGGCCAGAACTCGGCTCACGCCGCGCGGCAACCCCCACCCGGGCTAGGCGCGGCCGCCAGGAACCGGTCCGGCAGCAGCCGGACAGGCGCACGAGTTGCGTGGCCGGGTGACCCCCCGGTGCCGACGCAGACACGACAGGGAGAGACCGATGGCAAAGGGCGACCCCGGGGGCACCACCCGCAGCAGGCGGGCAGCTCCCCGCTCCAGAAAGGGCGCGGCCGGCAATCCCGAGCTGGTGCAGCTGCTCACCCCCGAAGGCGAGCGGATCGACAGCGCCACCGGACCGGACGGCACCGAGTACCGCGTCGACTTCACCGACGAGGAGTACCGCGGGCTCTACCGCGACCTGGTGCTGGTCCGCAAGCTGGACGCCGAGGCGACCGCGTTGCAGCGGCAGGGCGAGCTGGGCCTCTGGGCCAGCCTGCTGGGCCAGGAGGCGGCGCAGGTCGGCTCGGGGCGTGCCCTGCGTACCCAGGACATGGCCTTCCCGACCTACCGGGAGCACGGCGTCCTCTACTGCCGGGGCATCGACCCGATCATGCCGCTCGGCCTGTTCCGTGGGGTCGACCAGGGCGGCTGGGACCCGAACGAGTTCAAGTTCAACATGTACACGATCGTCATCGGGGCGCAGACCCTGCACGCGACCGGGTACGCCATGGGCATCACCATGGACGGGAAGGTCGGCACCGACGACGGCGAGGCCGCGATCGCCTACTTCGGTGACGGGGCCACCAGCCAGGGCGACGTCAACGAGGCATTCGTCTGGGCCAGCGTGTTCAACGCGCCGCTGGTCTTCTTCTGCCAAAACAACCAGTACGCCATCTCCGAGCCGCTGGAGCGGCAGACCCGTGTCCCGCTCTACCAGCGGGCCGCCGGCTTCGGTTTCCCCGGCGTACGGGTGGACGGCAACGACGTGCTGGCGTCGTACGCGGTGACCCGCACGGCGCTGGACAACGCGCGGCACGGGCAGGGCCCGAGCCTGATCGAGGCGTACACCTACCGGATGGGCGCGCACACCACCTCCGACGATCCGACCCGCTACCGGATCGCCAGCGAGGTGGAGTCGTGGCAGGCGAAGGACCCGATCCTGCGGGTCAAGACCTTCCTGGAGAAGCAGCAGATCGCCGACGCGGCCTTCTTCGCCGAGGTCGACGAGCAGGCCCGCCGCGAGTCGGTGCACCTGCGCGAGCGGGTGCTCAGCATGCCCAACCCGGAGCCGGTGACGATGTTCGACCACGTCTACCCCAACGGCTCCCCGCTGCTCGACGAGCAGCGTGCGCAGTTCAACCGCTACATGGAGTCGTTCGAGGGGAGCGCCCACTGATGGCCACGGAGACGCTCACCCTCGGCAAGGCCCTCAACACCGGTCTGCGCCGCGCCCTAGAGAACGACAACAAGGTCGTCATCATGGGCGAGGACGTCGGCAAGCTCGGCGGCGTCTTCCGGATCACCGACGGACTACAGAAGGACTTCGGCGACCAACGGGTGATCGACACCCCGCTCGCCGAGTCCGGCATCATCGGCACCGCCGTCGGCCTGGCCATCCGTGGCTACCGACCGGTCTGCGAGATCCAGTTCGACGGCTTCGTCTACCCCGCGTACGACCAGATCGTGTCGCAGGTGGCCAAGATGCACTACCGCTCGGGCGGCAAGCTCACAATCCCGATGGTGATCCGCATTCCGTTCGGCGGCGGCATCGGCGCGGTCGAGCACCACTCCGAGTCGCCGGAGGCGTACTTCGCGCACACCGCCGGTCTGAAGGTCGTGACCTGCTCCAACCCGCAGGACGCGTACGTGATGATCCAGCAGGCCATCGCCTCGGACGACCCGATCGTCTTCCTGGAGCCCAAGCGGCGCTACTGGGAGAAGGGCCCGGTGGACCTGGACGCGCCGCTGTCCGACGCGTACCCCCTGCACTCGGCGCGCGTGGTGCGGCCCGGCACGGACGCGACCGTGCTGGCGTACGGCCCGATGGTGCGCACGTGCCTGGAGGCCGCGACGGCCGCCGCCGAGGACGGCCGGGAGCTGGAGGTCATCGACCTGCGCACGCTGTCCCCGCTGGACCTGGGCGCGGTCTACGAGTCGGTGAAGCGCACCGGCCGCGCGGTCGTGGTGCACGAGGCGCCGTCCAACATCGGGCTTGGCGCCGAACTGGCCGCCCGCATCACCGAGGAGTGCTTCTACTCCCTGGAGTCGCCCGTGCTGCGGGTGACCGGCTTCGACACCCCCTACCCGGCGGCCCGGGTGGAGGAGGAGTACCTGCCCGACCTCGACCGGGTGCTCGACGCCGTCGACCGCTCCTTCGGCTGGTGAGCGCCATGTCCCGGATCAAGACGTTCAACCTGCCCGACCTGGGCGAAGGGCTGACCGAGGGCGAGATCCTTGCCTGGCTGGTCAAGGTCGGCGACACCATCGAGCTGAACCAACCGATCGTCGAGGTCGAGACGGCCAAGGCAGCGGTGGAGATCCCGGCGAAGTGGGCCGGACAGGTGCAGGCGATCCACCACCCGGAGGGCACCACGGTCGAGGTCGGTACGCCGATCATCGCGATCGACACCGACCCGGGCGCGGGTCCGCTGGACGTTCCGTCCACCACGGCCACGCCCGCCGGTGACCTGCCCACTCCGTCGGCGGCGTCGCTGGCGGCCGTGGAGGTGGCCCCGGCCGAGGGCATGGTCGAGCCCGGTCTCATCGGCGGCCCCGCCCCGGGCGGCCGCACGGCGGTCCTGGTCGGCTACGGCCCCCGTACGACCAGCGCGAAGCGCCGCCCCCGCAAGGGTGCCGTCCCGGCGCAGGCCGCGACCACCGCAGCCCCCGCGTCGGTCGATCATGGAGTTGTGGTGGGTGACAAAACCGCCCCAGCCCCCACAAGTCCGGCACCACACGTCCATGATCGACCCGGCGGGGCAAGGCCCGGCGGGGCAAGGCCCGGCGGGGCAAGGCCCGGCGGGGCGGGGTTCGGCGGGGCGGGGTTCGGCGGGGCGGGGGTTTTGGCGAAGCCGCCGGTTCGGAAGCTTGCCAAGGATCTTGGGGTTGACCTGGGGACGCTTTCCGGGTCGGGGCCGCTGGGTTCGATCACGCGGGAGGACGTACAGCAGGCGTCCCGCGGGGCCGTGGCGGCCGAGCCGGTCGCGACCACCTCGACCGCGACGAGCGCCGCGAGCTTCGGCGCGGACCGTGAGCAGCGCATCCCGGTCAAGGGGGTGCGCAAGCTCACCGCCGAGAACATGTCCCGCTCGGCGTTCACGGCCCCGCACGTGACGGAGTTCCTGACCGTCGACGTGACGCGGGCGATGAGGGCGCTGGAGCGCCTGCGGGGCCGGCGCGAGTGGCGCGACGTACGGGTCTCGCCCCTGCTGCTGGTGGCGAAGGCCGTGCTGCTGGCCGTCAAGCGTCATCCCATGGTCAATTCGACCTGGGCGGGTGACGAGATCGTGGTCAAGGAGTACGTCAACCTTGGTATCGCGGCGGCGACCGAACGCGGCCTGATCGTGCCCAACGTCAAGGACGCCGGTCGGCTCTCGCTGCGCGAGTTGGCGGACGCGCTGAACGGCCTGGTGCAGACGGCGAAGTCCGGCCGCACCTCGCCCGCCGACATGTCCGGCGGCACCCTGACCATCACCAACGTCGGGGTGTTCGGCGTGGACACCGGAACGCCGATCCTGCCGCCGGGTGAGTCGGCGATCCTCGCCTTCGGCGCGGTGCGGGAGATGCCCTGGGTGCACAAGGGCAAGGTCAAGGTTCGCCAGGTGACCACCCTGGGGTTGAGCTTCGACCACCGGATCATCGACGGTGAGCTGGGCTCGAAGTTCCTGCGCGACATCGGCGACTTCCTCGCCGACCCCGAGGCGGCGCTGCTCGCCTGGACCTGACGGTTCGAGACGCCAGCCACGGCCGGTGTGCCACGGGTTAACGCCCGGCACACCGGCCGTGTCCGTTGGACGAAGGAACCGTCGGCGACAGGCCCTGTTGACCTTTGATTGTTAGGCAGGTGTCTCAGCTCACCTAATAATCGATGGAAGTTGGCCGGCTTCTGCGGTTGAATAGACACATCAGGGGCCGACAACCGAATAGCCAGGGGGACCCAGCAATGAGCAGCATGATCGAGCGATTCCGCAACCACCGCGACGCCAACCGCCGCGCCCGTGCCATCGAGCACGCGTTGCGCTCGGCGAACTCGCCGGCCGTTCGCGAGGAGCTTCTCGTCATCGCCCAGCGTCACATGAGCTGACGCTCCACAACTTTCCTCACCTCCTCCAGATCGATGGCCCACCCGACCCACCGGGTGGGCCATCGGCGTTTCGCCCGTGCGTCACACCGGGACGCCCGCACGTGACACCGGGATTCCGCACTGCCGCAGCGCCCGGTACGGTGGGCTTCGCCCGCCCGCCCGCCCGCCGGCCCGGCCGACGCCGAGCCGATAGAAGCTGCTCGACACCACCCGGCGACGGGCAGTGACGACCGGTGCTCCTTTGGACGCCCCATGGGGCCACCGGATACGGTGCGGGGAGCCGGCACGGCGGTACGCCGGTGACGCCGGCAGCCATGCCGAGGAGACCGATCGGCACCGGCGGCCGACATGTGATGGAGGAGGCGCACCCATGACGTCCGAGGGCCCGCACCGTCCCGGCCAGGAGCCGGACGAGGTGTCACCGGGCGCCGGCGGACCGGCGCCGTACGGCGACCGCCCGGCGCAGCCGGACAACGGCAACAACGCCGCCGGCCCCGACCTGGGCTGGGCACCACCCCCGCCGCCCGCGCGGCCGAACCCGTCCTGGGCGACCCAGGTGGAGCAGCAACCGAACCCCGCGTGGGGCGCTGCCGCCGCGCCGCAGCCCAGCGATCCGGCACAGCCCGCCTGGGCCGCCGGAGGCCCTCCGGAGCCGGCCCCGACCGCCCAGTGGACTCCCGCGCAGCAGTCCTGGACGCCACCCGAGCAGCCGGCCCCCGCCTGGCCCGCCGCCTCCACCGAGCAGCAGCCCGACTGGGGGCAGGCCCAACCGGCCGCGCGTGGCGCCGCCCAGGTGCCCCCGGCCACCGCCGCCTGGCCCGCCCAGGACGACCCGTCCCGCTCCGGCGGATGGGCCGGCGGGGCGGCCCCGGTCAGCCCGTCAGCCCCGGAGTGGCACGCCGAGCCGGCGCAGCACGCCGGCCGCGCTGGCGTACCCGCGCAGCAGGACGACCCGTCGGGATCGGGCGGATGGCCCGTCGGGGCCGCCGCCGACCGGGAAGACCAGCCCGTGTGGACGCCGGCCGAGCAGCCGCCCCAGACCTGGGGCCAGCCGGCCGGGCAGGCCGAACAGGCATCCCCTGGCTGGGCGCCGGCCGAAGCGGCCGGAGCGCGCGGCGCGGCCCAGGTCCCGGCCGGTACCTGGCCCGCGCAGGACGACGCCCCGCAGCCCGCGGCCTGGGGTGCGGCAAAGAGCCGTCCGCAGCAGCCGGACTGGGTGCTTCCGTCCCAGGACCAGCCCGTCGAGCATCCGGAACCGACCGCATGGCCCCAAGCCGAGCAGGCCGGCCCCGCGTCCGCCCGGGCCAGCGTCAGCGTGCCCGGCAACGACGCGACGCCCGGCTGGGCCGCCGCCGGCCCGGACAACCAGGCGCCGGCCGCTCCCGGCGTCGCCCAGGCCGTGCCGTGGGCAGCGGGCGAGGTGTGGGGCCGCGCCGAGGCGGAGGCATCCGCACAGGCCCGCGGCGGTTGGGAGGCCGACCGGGGCGACGAGCCGCCGGTGTACCAGCCCGCGCCCGCGCCCGGCATCTCACCCGCCAACGCCGTGCCGCTGCCACCGCAGGAGCAGCGCGTACCGGGTGCGAGCCTCGCCGCCGCCCCGCCGGCCGACTACGTGCCCCCGACGCCGTTCGCCGCGCTCCCCGAGCAGCCGGCGTACCCCGAGCGGGACACCCCGGACGTGCAGCACGACGCCGAGCCGGTCGGTTGGGGCCGGGGCGAGGAGGCCTCGGCGGGTGCCGCCGTCGTGCCCGCTCCGCGTACCTCGCCGGAGTCCGGGGCGGGCCGCGCGGTCGTACCGGTAGCGGACGCCGACTCGGCCGCCGCAGCGGCGGGCCGCGCCTCCGCGAGCGCCTCGGTGCCGCTGGCCAGCCGCGTGATGCCCCCGGCCGACCAGGCGATGCGGCCGGCCAGCGCGGCCGCGCCCCAACCCCGGGTGTACGGCCGTCCGTCCCGGCCCGAGGAGGACGAGCCGCAGCAGGCGGGTCCCGAGGCGTTCCAGGCCAACCCGAGCCCCGAGCACCCGGGCGCGCCCGACTGGCAGCAGGACGCCGACCGCCCCAGCGCTCCCGACTGGCAGCAGGCACCCGAGCGCCCGGCCGTACCGGACTGGCAGCAGGACGCCGGCCGTCCCGGCGTGCCCGACTGGCAGCAGGCACCCGAGCGCCAGAGCCCGCCGGACTGGCAGAACGGGCCGGAACGGCAGGGCTTCCCCGGTTGGGGCGAGGAGGCGCCGTCCGCGCCGAACGGTTTCGGTGAGCCGCCCGCAGTGGCCGCAGCCGCGCCGCCGGCCTTCCCGCCCGGTGTGCCGTCCTTCGTCGACGCGCCGGGCAACAACCGGCCGATGAACGGGGTTCGGCCGCAGTCCGGCGGCGAGCGTCCGGACGACCGATTCGGACCGGACGCGCCGGCCGCCGGCACCGCCACGGTGAACGGCGCTGGGGGCTTCGGACCAGCCGTCGAGCAGCCGCCGGCGGCGCAGTTCCCGGCCTTCCCGCCGCCGCTGCCCACGCCGTCCTGGGGCCAGGAGGCCAGCCAGTCGGACCAGGGCCGGTTCGACTCGTTCAAGCCGGACGCGGACGAGCCCAAGGTGGAACCGCCCACGCCAAAGGTGCGCAACGGGCGGGTCCTGGCCGCGGTGCTGATCGCCGCCGTGCTCATCCTGGCGGTGCCGCTCGGCCTGCTCATGTTGCTCGGCAAGTTCGGTGGCGGGAACGACACGCCGGCCTTCGACCCGGCGGTCGGCACCTGCGTCAAGCAGGTTGGCCAGGGCGCCTCGGAGGTGAACTGCGCCGACGCGGGCGCGTTCACGATCGTCTCCAAGGTGGATGCGAAGGACAAGTGCGCCGACCCGGCGCAGCCCCACGTGGTGCTGCCCGGCGAGGGCACCAACCGGGTGCTCTGCCTCAAGCCGGCCACCAAGTAGGACCGACGACGGCGGGGTCACGGGCGACCGTGGCCCCGCCGCTTCGCGTCCGGGTGGTCCCGGCGCGTGATGTCGTCCGGGTCACGGCGGCCGCACCGACGCCGCGTGGCAGGCTGGCAGGCATGGGAACGACAGCGCGCGTACGGGCACCCGAGCTTCGGGGCCGGCAGTGGCTCAACACCGGCGGTAAGGATCTGACTCTCCAGGATCTGCGCGGCAAGATCGTTCTTGCCGACTTCTGGACCTTCTGCTGCATCAACTGCCTGCACGTGCTGGACGAGCTTCGGCCGCTGGAGGAGAAGTACGGCGACGTGCTCGTCGTGATCGGCGTGCACTCGCCGAAGTTCGAGCACGAGAAGGACGCCGACGCGCTGGTCGCCGCCGTCGAACGGTACGGGGTGCACCACCCCGTACTCGATGATCCTGAGCTGGACATGTGGCAGCAGTACGCGGCCCGCGCCTGGCCGACCCTGTCGGTGATCGACCCCGAGGGGTACGTGGTGGCCACCATGGCCGGGGAGGGTCACGCCGAAGGGCTGGCCCGGCTGATCGACGAGCTGATCGCCACCCACGAGGCGAAGGGCACCCTGCACCGGGGCGACGGGCCGTACGTTCCTCCGCCGGCGCCGGAGACGGCGCTGCGCTTCCCGGGCAAGGCGGTGCTGCTGCCGGACGGCAACCTGCTGGTCTCCGACTCTGCGCGGCACTCGCTGGTCGAGGTGGCCCCGGACGGCGAGACGCCGGTACGCCGGATCGGCTCGGGCGAGCGGGGTCGGGCCGACGGGCCGGTCGGCTCGGCGACCTTCTCCGAGCCGCAGGGCCTGTGCCTGCTGCCCACGCACGTCGCCGAGGTGGCCGGTTACGACCTGGTGGTCGCCGACACCGTCAACCACCTCCTGCGCGGCGTACGGCTGGAGTCCGGCGAGGTGGTCACCGTCGCCGGAAGCGGGCGGCAGTGGCGTGCCTCGGTCGACGATCACGCCCACGACGCGCTCGCCGTGGACCTCTCCTCCCCGTGGGACCTGGCCTGGTACGACGACAAGCTGATCATCGCGATGGCGGGTATTCACCAGCTCTGGTGGTTCGACCCGATCAAGCGGACCGCCGGCATGTACGCGGGCACCACCGTGGAGGCGCTGCGGGACGGGCCGCTGGCCGAGGCGTGGATGGCGCAGCCGTCGGGGCTGTCCGTCTCGGCCGACGGCGTCCGGCTCTGGGTGGCCGACAGCGAGACCAGCGCCGTCCGGTACGTCGAGAACGGGGTGCTGGGCACCGCCGTCGGCCAGGGGCTGTTCGACTTCGGGCACGTGGACGGGCCGGCCGAGTCGGCGCTGCTGCAACACCCGCTGGGCGTGTGCGCCCTGCCGGACGGCTCGGTGCTGATCGCCGACACCTACAACGGCGCGGTGCGCCGCTTCGACCCGGCCAGCAACCAGGTCTCCACGGTGGCGGACGGGTTGGCCGAGCCGAGCGACCTGGTGCTCACCCCGCCCGGTGAGGTGCTGGTGGTGGAGTCCGCCGCGCACCGGCTGACCCGGCTCGCTCCGGGCGCCCTGTCGGCGGCGGGCGCGAGCACGGTGGACGGCCCTCGCCACCGCACCGAGCGCAAGCCGACCGACGTCGCGGCCGGCGAGGTCGCCCTGGACATCGTCTTCACCCCGGCGCCGGGGCAGAAGCTGGACGAGACGTACGGGCCGTCCACCCGTCTGGTCGTCTCGGCGTCCCCGCCGGAGCTGCTGGTCGACGGCGGCGGTACGGGCACCGAGCTGTCCCGCCGGCTGGTGCTCAACGGCGACGTGACCGGCGGGGTGCTCCAGGTGACCGCGCAGGCGGCGACCTGCGACGCGGACGTCGAGCACGCGGCCTGCCACCTGACCCGGCAGGACTGGGGGGTCCCGGTGCGCGTGGTCGACGGTGCCGCGACCCGGCTACCCCTGGTGCTGCGCGGCCTCGACGCGTAGCGCAGCGGGCTCGACGCGTATCGCAGCGGCCTCGACGCCAGCGCAATGGGACGCCAGCACTCAGGCGAACGGCGCCACCGTGACGCCGGCGTCGATCAGGCTGGCGCGTACCAGCTCGGTGGCGGAGACCGCGCCCGGAGTGTCGCCGTGGACGCAGATCGACTCGACTGGGCAGGGGATCACGGTGCCGTCCACCGCCACGACGGTCCGTTCGGTGGCCATCCGTACCGCCCGGGTGGCCACCTCCTCCGGGTCGCTGATCAGCGCGCCGGGCGTGCCGCGCGGCACCAGCGACCCGTTGGGCAGGTAGCCGCGGTCGGCGAAGGCTTCGGCGACCACCGGTAGGCCCGCGCCGACGGCGAGTTGGGCGAGCGTTGAGCCGGGCAGACAGAGCACAGGCAGGTCCGGGTTGTGGTCGCTGACGGCGGCGACCACGGCCGCCGCCTGGGACTCGTCGGTGGCTGCGGCGTGGTACAGCGCGCCGTGCGGCTTGAGGTAGCGCACCCGGGTCCGAAAGATCCGGCAGAACGCGTCCAGGGCGCCCAACTGGTAGGTGATCTCGTCGCGCAGCTCGGCGAAGTCGTACGCGATCCGCCGCCGGCCGAAGCCGGCCAGGTCCCGGTAGCCGACCTGCGCGCCCACCGCCACCCCGTGCCGTACGGCGCCCTCGCAGACCCGTCGCATCGTGGACGGGTCGCCGCCGTGGAAGCCGCAGGCCACGTTGGCGCTGGTCACCAGGGCCAGCAGGGCGTCGTCGTCGCCGAGCCGCCAGATGCCGAATCCTTCGCCCAGGTCAGCGTTGAGGTCCATGAAATCTGACGGTAGTACCTGGGCGGGCCTGCGCGAGCGGGGTCACGTCGGTGACCACCCCGATGACCGGGTAACCGCCGGTGGTCGGATGGTCCGCGAGGAAGATCAGGGGTTGGCCGTCCGCCGGCACCTGCACCGCGCCGAGCACGATGCCCTCGCTGGGCAGTTCGCCGGCCACCGCGCGGGGCAGCGGCGCGCCGGCGAGCCGCGCGCCGACCCGGTTGCTGACCGGGCTCACGGTGTACGCGCTGCCGAACAGCCGGTCGAGAGCGGTCGGGGTGAACCAGTCGTCACGGGGGCCGAGGCGTACGCCCAGACGCAGTTCCGGCGCGGGGGTCGTACCGATGGTCACGTCCACCGGCGCGGGCTCGCCGGTCGGTACGCCGAGCGGCAGCCGGTCACCGTCGCGCAGTGGGGCCGGGCCGAGCCCTGCGAGGGTGTCGGTGGCGCGGCTGCCCAGCACCGCCGGCACGTCGATGCCCCCGGCCACGGCCAGCCAGCTCCGTACGCCCTGACGGGCCGGGCCGACGCGCAGCACCGTACCGGCGGGCAGGCTGAGCGGGCGTCCGGTGTCGCCCGCCCGGTCCCCGGCCCGGACGGTCACCTGCGCGCCGGTGATGGCCACGGTGGTGGCGCGGGTCAGCCGCAGCGCGCAGCCGGTCAGGGTGATCTCCAGGCCGGCGGCCTCCTCGGCGTTGCCGACCAGCCGGTTGGCGAGCCGCAGGGCGGCCGGGTCGAGAGCGCCGGAGCGGGGTACGCCGAGGTGCGCCCAGCCGGGCCGGCCGAGGTCCTGCACGGTGGTGAGCGCCCCGGCGCGCAGCACCTCGATCTCGGCGGGACCTGTCACGCCGTCACCATCCGTACGCGGGTGCCGGGACCGAGCCGGGCGGGCGGGTCGCTGTCGACGTCGAAGAGGGTCAGGTCGGTCCGGCCGACCAGCAGCCAACCGCCGGGGGACGCGCTGGGATAGATCCCGGCGTACGGGCCGGCCAGGGCGACCGAGCCGGCCGGTACCCGTGGGCGTGGGGTGGGCAGCCGGGGCAACGCCAGCTCGGCGGGGAGCCCGGTCAGGTAGGGAAAGCCGGGGGCGAAGCCGCAGAAGGCGACGAGAAAAGGCGTGCCGGTGAGGCGACGCCGCACCGCCGGCACGTCGACGCCCCAGTGCTCGGCGACGACCGGCAGGTCCGGCCCGTCGAACAGGACCGGAACGACGACCTCCGCGCCGTGGGCCTCGCGCGTCGATCTTGCAGTTTCTGTTGTCGACATGACCTGATCAGGCCGTTTCGTCGGCACCGAAAGTGCAAGATCGACGGGAGGTAAGGGGGCGCTCACGGCGGCGGTGACTTCGGGTGTCCAGCGGGACAGTAGGGCGGCGGTCGCGGTGGGGTTTGGTAGGCCGTCCAGCAGGACCGTGGTGGCCGCGGGGACGATCTCCGTGGCGGTCAGGTCCCCGCGTTCGCGGCGCTGCCACAACTCGGCCCGCCACGCCTCGACCAGGTGAGCCGCAGGCAGGCCGGCACGTGCGCCGAACTCGATCAGAAGGGCGTGCGCCCCAACGGGCCGAATCCGCATCGCCCCATCTTCACCGACGCGCGTCGTTTCCATCCCTCGCGATCTTGCACTTTCTGTGGCGACAAAAGGAGCTGTCCACTCATTCCAACCACCGAAACCGCAAGATCGGCGCGTGCCACGCGTCACCGGTCGGACTACTTGAAAGTAACCTACGGTGCCGTAACCTGAGGGCGTGAGCACCTCCGCCCCGCTTCGCCTGAAGCCGGTCGACATCGGTAAGCCCCGGATGCGCGGCTGGCTACACACGTACGCCTTCTTCGTCGCGCTGGTCGCCGGCATCGTGCTCTGTTCGATCGCCGCCAGCCGCCCGGGCTGGGCGCCCCTCGTGAGCTGCGCCATCTACAGCCTGACGGTCGGCGGGCTGTTCGGCACCAGCGCCCTCTACCACCGTCGCGTGTGGTCGGAGCGCGGCTACCAGGTGATGCGCCGGCTGGACCACTGCATGATCTTCGTGTTCATCGCCGGCACGTACACCCCGCTCTGCGCCATGCTTCTCTCGACCCGACAGGCCACCATCATGCTGGCCCTGGTCTGGGGTGGGGCTCTCGGCGGCGTGGCGCTGAAGCTCGTCTGGCCGCACGCGCCGCGCTGGGTGTCCGCGCCGCTCTACCTGGCGCTCGGCTGGGTCGCGGTCGCCATGCTGCCGGACATCCTGCACGGCGGCGGTGTCACGGCGTTGGTGCTGCTGATCGTCGGCGGTGCCATCTACAGCGTCGGCGCGGTGTTCTACGCCCTGCGCCGGCCCAACCCGTGGCCGACGGTCTTCGGCCACCACGAGTTCTTCCACGCGTGCACGCTGGTGGCCGCGCTGTGCCACCACGTCGCGATCTACTTCGCGCTGTTCGCCTGAGCTGCCGACAACCCAGACGCGAGCCGGGGCCCCGCCACGCTGCGGGACCCCGGCTGACGCGGTTGCGGGTCAGACCGGACGGCCCGGCCGACGCACCTCGCGGTACTCCCGCATGACCTGGTCGTCCTGGACCGGCACCACCCGGTCGACCACCACGTCCTCGCGGACCGGCGCGGCGACCACGGTACGACGGCGGCCGTTCCAGAAGTAGAGGGTGACGAGCAGGCCGGCGACACCGGCGAGCATCAACACCCAGCCGACCACGGACAGGTTCAGCCACCCGAGGTCGGCCTCCACGGCGAATGCGAAGATCGCGCCCAGCGCGATCAGGAAGATGCTGCCACCAATGCCCATGTCTCGCTCCTCGGCTCTAACCTGGCGTACGACCCGCCGCGGCCGTTGGTAGGGGGTGCGGCATCCGTGGACTTACCCCGGCAGGAAGATCGCCAATCGGGCAAGCTGAGGGCATGACGGACAGGCCCGCCGAGGCGCGGACACTGGTGTTGCTCCGGCACGCGAAGGCCGAGCCGGGCAGCGAGGGTACGGACGACGCCCAGCGCCCGCTGAGCGCCCGTGGGGAGGCCGACGCGGCGGCGGCCGGGGCATGGTTAGCCCACCACGACCTGCTGCCCGACGTGGTGATCTGCTCGACCGCCCTGCGGACCCGGCAGACCTGGCACGGCGTGGCGATGGGAATGACGGGTTCACCACCGGAGGGCGGACCGGCCGGTCCCCGCCCGAGCGTGCGGTACGAGCCCGGCGCGTACGACGCCCACCCCGAGGAGCTGTTGTCGCTGGCCCGGACGGCTGATCCGGCGGCTCGGGTGGTGCTGTTGATCGCCCACAATCCGGGCGTCTCGCTGCTCTCCGCGTTTCTCGACCCGGAGACGGCGGACGAGGAGGGACTGCGGACCGCCGAACTGGCGGTACACCGCAGCGCGGCCACCTGGACGAAGTGGGACCGGGGCGGAGCGCCGATCGCCCAGCGGCACACGGCACGCGGCTGAGCCACCTGCCGTTCGGCGGGTGGCTCAGGCGTACGCGCTCAGGGGGTCAGGACGGTGGAGCGGTCGGCGGAGGCGGGTCCGGCGGCGGCGGCATCATCGCCGTGGGATGGGACAGCCGGTTCTCCTCCACGATGAGGGTCCGGGCCCGTTTGCGCCGGTCCTGCCAGAACCAGAGGGTGGTCAGTAGCACGGCGAGCCCGGCCAGGATGAACACCCAGCCGACCGCGCGCAGATCGATCCACCAGACGTTGGCCCGGATCGCGAAGGTCATGATCGCGCCGAGCGCGATGAGAAAGATGCCGCTTCCTACACCCATGTGCGCTGCACTCCCCCGTGCGGTGGCTCTGGGCGTTCCCGTGGTCGAGGCGGGTTACCCGCCACGGCAGCGGCATACCCGACCGCGCCTGGCCAACACGCGCCGCAGGTCGTGCCGCTCGGCTGGTGGCCCCGGAGACGGCGACGGCCGGCGGGGCGCGAGGCCCCACCGGCCGTCGGGAGGGGTGCCGGGTGGTGCGACCCGGAACCGCTCACGCGTGCCGTGGCGCGGTCAGAAGGCCTCCTCCGGGAGGTCCATGACGTCGAGGTCGGTGCCCTCGATGATGCGCCGGTCGGCGCCGATTCGCGGCAGCACCTCACGGGCGAAGAACCGGGCGGCGGCCACCTTGCCGGTGTAGAACGCTTTGTCGGTGGCGGAGACCTCGCCGGCGAGGGCCTTGAGCGCGACGTCGGCCTGCTTCTGGAGCAGCCAACCGACGACCAGGTCACCGATCGCCAGCAGGAACCGCCGGCTGCTCAGGCCGACCTTGTAGAGCGCGCGGGGGTCGCCGGCCTGCGCCTCACCCAGCCAGCCGGTCAGCACACCGAGGATGTTCTGGATCTCGGCCAGCGCCTTGCCCAGCGCCTGCCGCTCCTCCTTGAGCTGGCCGTTGCCCGCCTCGGTGGAGATGAACTCCTGGATCTCGCCGGACACCGCCAGCAGCGCCTTGCCGTTGTCCCGAACGATCTTGCGGAAGATCAGGTCGAGGCTCTGGATGGCGGTGGTGCCCTCGTACAGGGTGTCGATCTTGGCGTCCCGGACGTACTGCTCCAGCGGGTAGTCCTGGAGGAAGCCGGAGCCACCGAAGGTCTGCAGGGACTCGTGGCCGAGCATCTCGTACGCCCGCTCCGAACCGACGCCCTTCACCAGCGGCAGCAGCAGGTCGTTGACCCGCTTGGCCAGCTTGGTGGCCTTCTCGTCGCCGGACGCCTCGGCGAGCGCGACCTTGTCCTGCCAGGTGGCGGTGTAGAGGACCAGGGCCCGCAGACCCTCGGCGTACGACTTCTGCAGCAGCAGCGAGCGCCGCACGTCCGGGTGGTGGGTGATGGTGACGCGAGGGGCGGTCTTGTCGGCCTGCTGGACCAGGTCGGCGCCCTGCACCCGGTTCTTCGCGTACTCCAGGGCGTTCAGGTAGCCGGTGGAGAGCGTGGCGATCGCCTTGGTGCCGACCATCATCCGGGCATACTCGATGATCATGAACATCTGCCGGATGCCGTCGTGCTTGTCGCCCAGCAGCCAGCCCTTGGCCGGTACGCCGTGCTCGCCGAAGGTCATCTCGCAGGTGTTCGAGACCTTCAGGCCCATCTTGTGCTCGACGTTGGTGGCGTAGACGCCGTTGCGCTCGCCCAGCTCGCCGGTGGTCTCGTCGAAGTGGAACTTCGGCACGACGAACAGGGACAGGCCCTTGGTGCCGGGGCCGCCGACGCCCTCCACACCGACCGGGCGGGCCAGCACGTAGTGCACGATGTTGTCGCTCAGGTCGTGCTCGCCCGAGGTGATGAAGCGCTTCACGCCCTCGATGTGCCAGCTGCCGTCGGGCTGCTGGATCGCCCGCGTACGACCCGCGCCCACGTCCGAACCGGCGTCCGGCTCGGTGAGCACCATCGTGGAGCCCCACTGCTTGTCGATGAAGAGCTTGGCCCAGCCCTTCTGCCGCTCGGTGCCCTCGACGTGCAGCACGTGCGCGAAGGAGGGGCCGGAGGAGTACATCCAGACCGGCGCGTTCGCTCCGAGCACCAGCTCGGCGAGGGCCCACCAGAGGGCACGCGGGGCGTTGGTGCCACCCAGGGCCGGCGGCAGGTCCAGCCGCCAGAACTCCGAGTCCATGAACGCCTGGTACGACTTCTTGAACGACTCCGGCAGCGGCGCGGTGTGCGCGGCCGGGTCGAAGACCGGTGGGTTGCGGTCGCTGTCCGTGTAGCTGGCGGCCAGGTCCTCGCGGGCCAGGCGGTCCACCTCGGCGAGGAAGCTCCGGGCGGTGTCGGTGTCCAGTTCCGAGTACGGCTCCTGGCCGAACGCCCGGTCCGCCCCGAAAACCTCGAACAGGTTGAACTCGAGGTCCCGAAGGTTGCTCTTGTAGTGGGTCATGCTCGCTGGCCCCGCTTCCGGACAGGTGTTACCGATCAGTAACCCCGACTGTATTACTCGCGGGTAGGCAGCGACAAGCCGATCACCTGAGTGACGGCGATTACACAGTGCCCGAGCGGTGGCCCCGTTCAGCTCTCGGCGGCGCCGACTTCCCAGCTCGGCACGGCCGACGTGCCCCCGGTTCGGGAACCCACGTACTCCATGAGGACCAGCGCGATGTCGTCGTCCAGGCGACCGTGCACCCACTCGACGAGGGCGGTCTCGAGCGACGCGAGCCCGTCGGCGACCGTGCCGTGTCCCAGCAGCCGCCACGCCCGGTCGGCGGTGGGGAAGAACTCGCCGTCCCGCCGGGCCTCACCGAGACCGTCGGTGAACAACAACAGCCGGTCGCCCGGCTCCAGGCGCTCCACCCGGGGCCGGACCGCCGGCATGAACCCGAGCGGCGGCGCGGGTGCCGGCGGCTCCAACGGGATCACCGCGCCGCGGCGCAGCAGCAGCGGAGAGGGGTGGCCGCAGTTGACGATCGTGAGCGTCCCGCCCCGCTCCTCGACCAGCGCTGCCGTCACGAAATCCTCGTCGCCGACGTTGCGGGCCACCGCGCGGTCCAGGTCGGCGACCACGGCACGCAGGTCGGCCCGCTCGTAGGCCACGTGCCGGTACGAACCCAGGACGATGCTGGCCAGGCGGACCGCGTCCAGGCCCTTGCCCCGTACGTCACCGATGATCATGCGGACGCCGTACGGGGTGTCGATCGCCTCGTACAGGTCTCCGCCGATCTCGGCGGTGGCGGTGGAGGAGATGTAGCGGCCGGCCACCGAGAGCATGCCGATCTGCGGTCCGAGCGGACGCAGCACGGCCTGCTGGGCCACCGACGCGAGCTTGGTCAGCTCGGCGATCTGCTCCGCCTGCCGCTGTCGTACCCAGGCCACCGCCACGGCCAGCCCGCTCGCGAGCCCTACCGCCACCATGTTGACCGAGGTCACCAACATCATCCTCGGGTCGGTCGCCGCGAAGGCGATCCCGATCAGGGTCGCCACGGCGCCCACGCCCAGCACCACCCGCCAGGCCGCCAGCGCGGCGGCCAGGATCGGGGCGGCGGCCAGGAGCGCGACGTAGTGGGCCCGGCGGCCGTCGGCCAGTTCCAGCACCGAGACGATCGCGAGCAGGACGACGGCCGCGCCGATGCCGGCGCGGGATCCGGGGCTCAGCGGGCTACGGCCCGACTGGAGGAGTCGCGTGGGTACGAGGGACAGCATGCCTGATCGACGTGAACCGGTGAATGAACCTGGCCCGTCGTCCGAGGATGTTCTGCCCGCCCGGCCGACGCTCGTGGCCGGATCGGCGTTCTCGAATACGCTCAGCCGAGAACCTCGTAGCGAACGGTGAGCGCGCCGACGTCGACCGAGGCGATGGTCGCGAAGGCGGCACGGGACAGGTCGAGGCAGCGGCCGTCGATGAACGGCCCACGGTCGTTGATCCGCACGACGACCGACTTGCCGTTGCTCGGGTTGGTCACCCGGACCTTGGTGTTGAACGGCAGGGTCTTGTGCGCCGCGGTCAGCTCGTTCGGGTTGAACGACTCACCGTTGGCCGTGAGCTGCCCGTCGGAGTAGAAGGACGCGCCACACGATCCGCTCTCCAGGACCTTCGCCGCCGCCGTGGTCTTCTTGGCCTTGGGGCTCGGCTTCGGGGAGGCGGTGCGGGGCTTGCCCCGGGAGGCGGCCTGCGGCGAGCGACTGGCGGACGGGCTGGCCGTCACGCTGGGTGTCGCGGTGGCACTGGCGCTCGGCGAGACGCTCGGGGAGGCGGGGGTGAGGCTGGCGGCGGTGGTCGGGGTGAAGTCCAGCGCCGCCTGCCCCGACTGGCCGGAGCCCGACGTGAGCTGGACGGCGCCGACCGTGCCGCCGACGGCCAGGGCGACGCCGACCGCCGCGGTGGCCGCGATGCCCGCCGGGGAGGAGAAGATGCGGGTACGGGAGTGCCTACCTGCCACCGGCCCGGTCCTTTCGTCGATTGAACAAACCGGGTCGGACCGTAACGAGAGAAGCACTTCCGAAGTCAACGTGATCATGGTGGTATGCCAGTATTTGCCCCAGTAGCTATAGCCGATCATCCGAGGCGGGGTGGGTCGAGCGGCCCAGGTGCGGACGCGCCGAGCGCCCGTGCCGCACGATGAACGAATGCCCACCGAGCTGACCGGACGTCTGGCCGCCCTGTTCCGCTGGATCGACCCAGGCCCGGACGTCAGCCACCTGGTCAGCGACATCTCCGGCTGGTGGCGCGACCCGACGGTGCTGGCCGAGCTGGGCCCCGCCCTGGTCGCCCCGTACCGGGAAGCCCGACCGACGGTGGTGCTCGCCCCGGCGGTCACCGGCCTGCTGCTCGGACCGCTGGCCGCGACCGCCCTCGGGGTCGGCTTCGTGGCCGCGCAGAAGCCCGGCGACGGCAGGTTGCCGGCCGGCCCGCTCACCTGGGCGCAGAGCCCGCCGGACTACCGGGGCCGGCAGGTCGACCTGGCCGTCCGGGAGCGACACCTCGGCCCCGACGACCGGGTGCTCGTGGTGGACGACTGGGTACGCACCGGCGCCCAGATCCGCGCCCTCTACGACATCTGCGCCCTGCGCGGCGCGCAGGTCCTCGGGGCGGCCGTGGTGGCCGTGGACTGCCCGCCGGAGACCGTCGCCGCGCTGCGGATCACCGGCCTGATCACCGGCGAGGAGTTGCCGGGTTGACCTGAAGCGCACTTCACCTTCGACGATCGACGGATGAGCGACGGAATCCTCGACGAGGCGTATGAACGGCTGCACCACACCGGTCCCGAATTCGAGGGCTGGCTCTCCAACCACGGCCCGATGGCCGTCGAGGCGCTGGCCCGGCACGGACACGAGCGGCAGGTGCACCGCTGGCTGGACGACTACCTCACCCGGCTGGACGAGCTGCCGCGCGGGCTGCGTCCGATCGACGACTGGCGGGCGGCGCTGGGCGACGCGAAGCGGACCGGCGACTGGCTGGCGTACTTCGACCGGCAGTTGCGCGAGGCGCCGTGGCGGGACGTGCTCGGCACCTGGTGGCCCCGACTGCTGCCCGGCATCGCCGCGGGCGCCACCCACGGGGTGATCCGGGTCGGGCACGCGGTACGCGCCCTGCACCTGCACGAGGCGACCCCGCCTCGGCTCACCGAACTGGGCCAGGCCCTCGGCTACTGGGCGGCCCGTTGGCAGCAGGTGCCCGGCGCCGACCGACTCCTCGCCCCGGTCCTGTCGCGTCCCGACGCCGAGCAGGCCGACGACGGCGGCCCGGAAGTGCCCGCCGCGCTGGCCGGGCTGCCCCGCATCGACGACCGGACCGGGGGCATCCGCGAGCGGTTGGGACGGCTGGTGAGCGTACCCCGGTGGGAACCGGCGCTCACGGCGCTGCGCCCCGCGCGGACGCCGGGCGAGGCGGAGCGAGGGCTCGGCACGCTCGTGTACCGCGCCGGCCTCGACTACCTGCGCTTCGGGCACGCGGAGCCGGTCATGCTGGTGCACGCGGTGACGGCGCCGACCGCCGTGCTGCGTACCCTGCCGGCACTGGACCGGGCGCTCTGGGCGCCGAGCTTCGCCGCGGCCTGGGCCGCGACGGCGGCCGTGACCTCGGTGTACGCCTCGAGCGACGCGGCCGCGCCGCCGTCGGTCGCCGCCGGGACCCCGGCGGAGGTCTTCGCCCGGGCGGTCCGGCACGGCGACGAGCACGTGGTCAAGCTGGCCGACGCGGTCCTCGATGCCCACACGGCCACCGGTGATCAGCGGCTGCTCGACGCCGCCGGCTACGCCGTGCAGTTGATCTGAGCCGCGCGGGACGGATTACGGCGGCGCGTCCGGCCGCGCTGGCCTAGCCTCGGCAGGATGTGGCCTCGGATCGGTGACCTGCGCACGCTCGCCCTCGGCACACCGGGCGAACTGCGGACGACCCTGAACACGTTGGTGCTCGCCGGAGTGAAGACCGCGACCGCCGGACGGCTGGCCGAGTACGCGCAGGAGGGCGAGGAGCTGGAGCAGGTCGGCGAACGGCTGGCGCTCGTCGACGACGACGACGCGTTGGCCGGCGTCGTCGAGATCACCGGTGTCGAGGTGGTCCGCTTCGGCGATGTGCCCTGGGAGTTCGCCCGCGCCGAGGGCGAGGGCGACCGCTCGATCGAGGAGTGGCGGGCGGGGCACGCCGCCTACTGGGCGCGGCTCGGCACACCCGTCGACGACGACACCCCGATCGTCTGCCTGCGCCTGCGGCTGGTCTCCGGCGGCGAGGGCGGCGTGGCCACCGGAGACCTGGGCACCTGAGCCGGCGCTATCCGCGCAGCTCGGGCAGCAGTCGGGTCGCCACGTCGACCAGGACGGCCTCGTCGCCGGCGTACCAACTGCTGGCGCGCGGCCAGTGCGTCACCACGTCGGTGAAGCCCAGCTCCGCGGCCCGGCCGACCTGCTCGGCGAAGAACTGCGCGCTGGTCAGCGAGAACACCGGCGCGGAGTCCAGCAGGAGGTAACGGTCCAGCGTCGCCGGGTCGCGGCCGGCCTCGGTGAGCGTCCGGTCCATCCGCGCGGACAGCGTCGAGACGCTGGTCCACCAGCTCGCCAGGTCGTTGTCCTCGCCGGTGCCGGTGGTCACCCACCCCTGCCCGAAGCGGGCCACCAGCCGCATCGAGCGCGGCCCGTTGGCGGCCACCACGAACGGCACCCGGGGCTGCTGCACGCAGCCGGGGTTGTTGCGGGCGTCCACCGCGGCGAACCAGTCACCCCGCCAGGTGGTGCCGTCCTCGCGCAGGATCAGGTCGAGTAGTTCGGTGAACTCGGCGAACCGGTCGACCCGCTGGCGCGGCGGCAGCGTCTCGCCACCCAGCACCGCCGAGTCGAACCCGATTCCGCCCGCGCCGAGACCGAGCAGCAGCCGACCGCCCGACACGTCGTCCACCGTGGTGATCTGGCGGACGAACGCGGCCGGATGGCGGAAGTTCGGCGACGCCACGAGCGTGCCCAGTCGAATCCGGGAGGTCACGGTGGCGGCGGCGGTCAGCGTGCTCATGGAGTCGAACCACGGGCCGTCGACCAGGTCCCGCCAGCCCAGGTGGTCGTACGTCCACGCGTGGTCGAAGCCCCACTCGTCGGCCTGCCGCCAGCGGTGCTGCGACTCCGTCCAGCGCTGGTCCGGCAGGATCACGATGCCAATCCGCATGATCGCCAGCCTACCGGGCCTCATCTGTGATCCAGGCCACAAGACGTTCCGGTAGGGGTGTCCCGATCGACTCCGACCTCGTTGCGAGCAGGCACCCGACGGGTGCCGCCCGAGCAGAGGAATCAAGCGAGATGACGAAGGTGACCGCCCAGCTGTCGGTGTCCTTGGACGGGTTCTACGCCGGTCCGCAGTTCGACGGCGACGGCAACTGGATCGACTCGGCCGAGGCCGCCGGCTTCTTCCGGATCACCCGCTGGGCCACCGAGGCAGCGGCCTGGCGCGAACGGCTGGGCTTCGCCGGTGGCGAGCGGGACGCCAACTCCGACGTGATGGCCGAGACGTTCGAGGCGGCCGGCGCGTACGTGATGGGTCGGCGGATGGCCGACGGCGGCGAGGTGCCGTGGGGTGAGGAGCCTCCGTTCCGCGCACCGGTCTTCGTCGTCACCCACCGACCCCGCGAAACCCTGCTGCGCGGCGGTGGCACGAGCTTCACCTACGTGACCGACGGAGTGGCCAGCGCGGTCGAGCAGGCGCGCGCCGTGGCCGGCGGCAAGAACGTGGCCGTGGCCGGCGGCGGCAGCCTCGTACGACAGGTACTCAAGGCCGGCCTGCTCGACGAGTTGGAGCTGCACGTCGTACCGGTCGTGCTCGGCACCGGCCTGCGACTCCTCGACGCCGACCTCGACCTCGGCGACAAGGAAGCGATCGAGCTGACGCCGACCCGGGTCATCCCTACGCCGCAGGTCACCCACATCCGGTACGTCGTGGACGGTCGCGCCCCGCTCGTGCTCGACGACCGGGGTCGGGGCGGCGGACCGACGACGACCACCAACTGACGTCACAACGGGAGTTCTCATGCCACAGCTACTGCGGGTGCAGTGCTTCAACGTCTCGCGCGACGGGTTCGGCACCGGGGAGGGGCAGAGCCTGGAGCGGCCCTTCGGTCACGCCGACCCCGCCCCGCTGTTCTCCTGGCGTGCCGCCACCGCCAGCTTCATCTACCGCACCGAGCCCGGCGGGACCCGTGGCCTGGACGACTACCTGACCCGCGACGCCGAGCACAACATCGGCGCAGAGATCATGGGCCGCAACAAGTTCGGCCCCCAGCGTGGACCGTGGGAGAACCACGAGTGGCAGGGTTGGTGGGGAGACAACCCGCCGTTCCACACGCCGGTCTTCGTGCTCACCCATCACGTACGGCCGTCGTTCACCCTCGCCGACACCACGTTCCACTTCCTCGACGCCAGCCCGGCGGAGGCGCTGGCCCGGGCGAAGGAGGCAGCCGACGGACGGGACGTACGCCTCGGCGGCGGGGTGGCGACCATCCGCGAGTTCCTCGACGCCGACCTGGTCGACACCCTGCACATCGCCGTCGCCCCCGTCGACCTGCACCGGGGCGAGCGACTGTGGGACAGCCACACCGACCTGCTCGACCGCTTCCACCTGGATTCGGTGCCCAGCTCCAGCGGCGTCACCCACCTACTGTTCTGGAGGCGGTGACGGCCGTCGACTCTCGGCCGGCTTGGACATTTCTCGTTCGGCGCTAACGAGAAATGTCCAAGATCTGCGCCTTTACTCAGTGCTACGGACCTCATCATGGCTGACCACTTGGTTAGCAGTCGGTTTTGGGGCAGCCTGAATCAACGCCTGCTGATAAGAAATCCTCATGTCTGTCACCTTCGCGCGCCGATTGGTCCACGGCGCGTTGACGTTTGCTGTCGCGATATCCGCGACCGTGCTCGGTGGCACCGCGGCTCACGCCGCGGTGCCACGACTGGCACTGACCGCCCTCACCTTCGAACAGCCCGTCGTCGACGTGACTGAGCAGTACGCCGCCAACAAGCTCACCTGGACCGTGACCAACACGGACCCGGACGCGACCTACATCCACGGCATCGTGACGATGCGCATGCGCAGCTCGGTGACCGGCGCGTTGGTCGGCCACGAGTGGACCGCGCATTACGGGTTCGAGGAGACCTGTTGCACCGACGCCACCTACGAGTCCGGCACTCCGCAGGAGTCCACCTACTCGTACCAGCTGCCGGTGCGCAGGTACTCCGACGCGACCACCGCAACCTGGGAGGTCACCAAGGTCACCATCAGTGCTGGTGACCGCACCGCGAACATCTCCGCCGCTGCGTTGCAGTCGTTCGGCTACCGGTTCACCGCTCGAACGCTCATCGACACGTCCGGCCCCTCGATCGAGTCGATCGGCCTGGGCGGGCAGTCGCGTAAGCCCTACTTCTACGTCGGGAACGGCCCGGCCACCGTCATGTACGACTTCACGGCGCAGGACAACGAGTCCGGTTTCTGGAAGGGCACCATCCGGCTCGCCGGGCCGGGCGGAGCGGGAGTCACCACACCGTTCACCTGGGAACGCGATCAGTACAGCACCGGCGTCCGCTGCGGCAGCGTCTACGGCGGTGACCGGGACGGCACCTACATGTCGTGCTCGATCGGGGTCACCCTGCCGGCGACCGCGGATCCGGGCAACTGGCGGTTGGCCGCGCTGATTCTGCACAACAACGCGGGCGGCATCACCACCTACAAGAATCCGACCGCCCCGTCGATCACCACGACGTTCAACTCGACGGTCCAGGCGAGCGGTTTCGCGATCAGCCCGAACCCGGTCAATAACTGGCGCAGTGAGGTGATGACGGAACTCACCATGTCGGTCACCGGCGCGACCAAGGGCATTTCGGCGGTCAACGTCGATATCGGTTTCGGTGGCTGCACCCAGTGGGGTGCCCCAACCGTCAAGTCGGACGGCCGGATCGCCGTGCCGGTGATGGTCTACCGGCAGACCGAAGAATGCGAGGTCGAGGGCATCTCGATCGTCGACGGCGCCGGCAAGGTCGCGCTGTACGGCAAGGCGTTCGGCGCACCCGATCCGGGCCTCAAGATCACCCGCGTCCCGAGCACCAACCCGCCGGTGGTCCTGGGCGCCAGCCTGGATCCGTCGTCGCTGCCCGCGAGTGAGGTGGGCCAGAGCTCCCCCAAGCTCACCATCGCGACGCAGGTGCAGGTAGCACCGATCAACAGCATCGGCGTATACCTGTACGACGCCGACGGCAACGTGGTGTCGCAGTCGTTCGGTGGCACGAGCGAGGCCGTCGACGGCACCGTGACGAGCTGGCTGTACCTGCCCTGGCAGGGCCTGGCACCGGGCGAGTACACGGTGGGCTTCACGTTGAGCGATGCCGCACGGGAGAGCAGCGCATGGAACATGCCGGACCGCTCGGACAGCCACACCCTGCCGGGTGGGCCGGTGGTACTCACCATCACTGAGGGCTGAGCACGAACGAGGCCCCAGCCAAGGAACTCTCCTTGGCTGGGGCCTTCGTGCTGAAGCGGGGTGACGGGAATCGCGGTCGCAGCAAACGAAAGGCGCACGCTGACAACGTGACGAACGAGGACTTCGGAATGCCCCTGCCGGACGGGTCGATCGGTCGCGTCGTGCCGACACTCCCGGTCGACGCGGTGTGGCACTCGGTGTTGCAGCACACCGTGCCGTATGACGCCGCGTGCGAGCAGGTCGCCGGAGGCTTCGTGCACCACATCCCCATCCTGACCGAGGGGATGATGGACGGGACCGCCGTGACCTTCACGCTCGCGGCGCTGCACCGGACCGGTTACCGCGTCGACATGGAATTCTGGTACGGCGAGGCCGAATCCTGCTGCCCGCCCAACCCGCCGCAGCCCGGCGGCAAGTGACCAAGGGGTAGCCATGCGCCGCGAATGGGCCGCCCTGCCCGGGGCAGTCGTGAAGGAGATTGCCGAGCGCGTCGGCGGAATCATCGACGTAAGCCCGGCTCCGACCGGCAACCACGCCGAGATAGCGTCGACCGTCGTCGGCACGTCCCGCACGGTCTTCGTCAAGGCCGCCTCGACCGGGCTGAGTGTCCAAACGCTGCGCTACGAGCTGACCGCAACCAGGGCGGTCGACTGGTTCCCGCCGGCCGTCCTGTGGCACTTCGAGCGTGATGGCTGGTTGGTGGTGGGGGCCGAGTTGCTTGACGGCCCTCACCCCGACCTGTCTCCCGGAAGTCCAGATCTGGACCTGCTCCGGGTGACCCTGAAAGCACTCCAGGGCACGCCGGCCCCGCGCGGGACCTGGTTCACCCCGGCCGGGCGACTCGGATTCGCGCTACCCGATATGCAGGGCCGTACGCTCGTTCACTCCGACATCAACCCGACCAACCTCATCCTCACTCCGGCAGGGATACGCGTCGTTGACTGGGCGTGGACGACCGAGGCAGCTGCATGGGTTGAGCTGGCTCTACTCGTGCAGTGGCTGATAGGTAGTGGTCACAGCCCGGCGCAGGCCGAGGAGTGGCTGGCGCAGTTTCCCGCCTGGACCGCGGTCGGCGGCGATGCGCTCGACGCCTTCGCCGCGATGAACGCCGCGAAGTGGAACGTCAAGGCCGAGCAGAGGCCAGATGGATGGGTGCACGACCTCGCGGCGTGGACCGGCGAGTGGGCGAAGCACCGGAGCTCCCAGGCCAGCAAGTTGCAACTTATGCCAAACGGCTGCACGACAACCCAGCCTTGATCATGGAACGTCGAAGGCCCTGGCTGGACTGTCGTCCTGGCCAGGGCCTCGATCGTGGAGCGGGTGACGGGAATCGAACCCGCACTGTCAGCTTGGGAAGCTGATGTTCTGCCATTGAACTACACCCGCGGGCGGCACCACTGTACCCGAGTCGTCGCAGCCATGCACCCAGCCACCCCCACACGCCGACCGCCCCCGCTCACCTCCGAAGAAGTTTCCAGACGGCAACATATGGTCGTTCTCAAATGCGTCGATGAGTTGTAACGTCTGCCACACGTTCCCAGCCACGGCGTGACACACCCCCTGCCGCGCCGCCAGAAAGAGGTGGGCCCATGGGACTCCGTCCCAACCTGCTGACCCGGCGTGTCGCCGGTGTCGCGTCGACAACTCTCGCGCTGCTGCTCAGCACCGCTGCGGTGGGCGTCGTTCCGGCCGCTTCGGCCTTCTCCGCCGCACCTGGCGGCGCCTGCGCGGAGCCGGCCGACAGCCACGCCAACGCCCGGGCGAAGCCCGGCGCGGGAGCTCTGCACGAGCCCAACGAGCTGACCGCCAAGCAGGTCCGTGAGCGGGACGCCGACCTCGCGGCGGCGCTGCGCGAGCGGGCCAACTACCGGGCCGGCGCCGGCGCCACGACGCTGGCAGCCACGGTCACCATCCCGGTGGTGGTGCACGTGATCCAGGAGGACAGCACCCGGGCCGGCGGCAACATCCCCGACTCGATGATCACTTCGCAGATCAGCGTGCTCAACCAGGCCTACGCGGGCGGGACCGGCGGCGCGGCCACCGCCTTCGCCTTCCGCCTCGACAAAATCAACCGGGTGACGAACCCGTCGTGGTACCCGATCGTCGACGGCTCGTCGGCGGAGCGGTCGATGAAGTCGTCGCTGCGGGTCGGCGGCAAGAACACGCTCAACATCTACCTCGGTGAGTTGAGCGACGACCTGTTGGGCTGGGCGACCTTCCCACAGCGCAGGCTCAACAGCATGGATGGCGTGGTCGCGCTGAGCGAGTCGCTGCCGGGTGGCACCGCCACCAACTACAACCAAGGCGACACCGGCACCCACGAGGTGGGCCACTGGCTGAACCTCTACCACACCTTCCAGGGTGGTTGCGGCGGCTCGGGTGACGGGGTCAGCGACACCCCGGCCGAGGCGTCGCCCGCGTACGAGTGCCCGACCGGTCGGAACACCTGCTCGGCGACCGGCCTGGACCCGATCACCAACTTCATGGACTACACCTACGACTCGTGCATGTACCAGTTCACCGCTGGTCAGGCGAGCCGCATGCTGACCGCGTGGAACGCGTACCGCGCGGCCTAACTCCTCGCGTACACCAGGTGCCGGCTCCGTCACGACGGAGCCGGCACCGGCGTTTTTCGATGGCCGTGGTCAGGCGGCCGTGCACTGGACGTCGCGGCTGCGACGGGTCGGGCGCGTCTGCGGTACGGGGGAAGCCGCGGCCGCCGCGGGCGGGGTCTGCGGATCGAGCCAGACCTGCACGGCCGGACGCCCCACGGCGATGCCCAGGCCGTGCTGGTCGCGACGGGTCAGCATCGCCACGTCGACGGTGAACTCGAACAGCCGCCAGTCGGCCCGCGGCTCGGCCCGGGCGCTCTGCGCCAGCCGGGCCACCCGGACCGGGTCGGTGACCGGCCAGGCGTGACCCGCCACGTACGCCTCGTCGTCGCTCTCCTCCGGAGGGAACGAGTGCAGTGCGTATCGGCCGTCCCGTTCGAGGTCCCGGCGCTTCGGCGAGTCGATGATGAAGCAGAACAGACCCTCGTCGGTGATGACCGGGGAGACCGGATGGACCCGGGGCCCACCGTCGGCACGGACCGTGGCCAGATAGCCGAAGCCCGGCCCGTACTGCTGCAGGAGAACGCGGATGCCGTCGGCGAGGCGGGGCTCGTCGGCGGCGAAATCGGACCAGGAAGCCATGCGGGCATTCTATCGAACAAATGTACGAGGAGCGACCTCGACACGCTGGTCACCGCCCACCTCGCTATGGTGGTCCGATGCTGCTCTCCGACCGTGACCTGGTCTCCGAGATCAAGGCCGGCACGCTGGGCCTGGAGCCGTTCGAGCCCACCCTGGTCCAACCCTCCAGCATCGACGTACGACTCGACCGGCTGTTCCGGGTCTTCAACAACCATCTCTACACCCACATCGATCCGGCCATGCAGCAGGACGACCTGACCTCGGTGGTCGAGGTGCCCGACGGCGAGCCGTTCGTGCTGCACCCGGGAGAGTTCGTGCTCGCCTCGACTCTGGAGGTGATCTCGCTCGGCGACCAGCTCGCCGGCCGACTGGAGGGGAAGAGCTCGCTGGGCCGCCTCGGCCTGCTCACGCACTCCACCGCCGGGTTCATCGACCCGGGCTTCTCCGGGCACGTCACGCTGGAGCTGTCCAACGTGGCGAACCTACCGATCACCCTCTGGCCGGGCATGAAGATCGGTCAACTCTGCATCTTCCGGCTCTCGTCGCCCGCCGAGCACCCGTACGGCTCGGTGGTCTACGGGTCGCGTTACCAGGGTCAGCGGGGGCCGACGCCGAGTCGTTCCTGGCAGAACTGGCGCGCCTGGCCGACGCGTTAGGAGACGACGCAGGGCCCGCCGCGAGCGGATCGCGACGGGCCCTGACTGCGTCCCGCGTCGGTCAGCCGGGGCGACCGTAGCTGTGGACGGGCCCGTCGTCGACCTTCTTCATCTTGACGGGCACACCGGCTTGGGAGGCGTGCACCACCCAGCCGTTGCCGACGTACATGCCGACGTGGTGGATGTCGCTGTAGTAGAAGACCAGGTCACCGGGGCGCAGGTCGCCCTTGCTGACGTTCTTGGTGACCCGGCTCTGCGCGGCGGCGTTGTGCGGCAGCGACACACCGGCCTTCGCCCAGGCGGCCAGCATCAGCCCGGAGCAGTCGTACGACTCCGGACCCTCGGCGCCCCACACGTACGGCTTGCCGATCTGCGCGCAGGCGAACTTGACCGCGATGCCGGCACCGCCACCCGGGTAGCTGGCCGGGCAGGGCGCGGGGCGCAGCGAACCGCCGCCGCCGCTGCCGTACACCTTGAGGCGCAGCTTCTGTAGCCGGTCGATCTCCTCGTTGATCTGCTTCTTCTTCGCCGCCAACTGGGCCTCGGTGCGGGTCAGCTGGACCACCATCTCGTCCAGCGGCGCCTTCTGCCGGGCCAGCTCGTTGCGCAGGTCGGCGACCTGGCGGACGTCCTCCTGCTGGTTGTGGGCGAAGCGGTCGAGCATTTCGAGCTGACCGACCATCTCGCTGGGCGACCGGCTGCCGAGCATCGTGTTGACGGTCGACAGGTTCTCACCCATGTACGCGCGCACGGCCAGCGCGCTGACCTTGTTCATCGCGGCGTCGACCTGGCGCTCCAGCGGCCCGATGCGGGCGGCGAGCGCGTCGGCCTGCTTGCGCTTGAGGGCCAGGTCGGACTGGGTGGCGTTGTGCCGCTCGATGATCGGTTCGAGCTTGTTCCAGTCCTCGTCGATCTGGCGTTCGATCTCGGCGACGGACGGGTCGGCGTGGGCCACCGTGGCGCTGCCCGTCAGGACGACGGCGACGCCGACCAGGGCGGCGAGTGCGGTGGTGAAGCGGGACCAGCGTGGACGCGGCACGGTCGACGTCGGGTCGGCCGGAGCCGACCGTCCGAACGACGGCCGCGGGGCTTGGAGGGCCACCGGGTTCCGTACTCCTTCTTCCTGACCGCCTACCGGGTTAGCTGACGGGTTCGGGCGGGAAGTGGGCGCCCTACCGCAGGAACTGCGGATTCACCCCGAGGAACCTGGGTCCCCGGCTCGCTCGCGAGCGACTCGGCGGTGTCGGTCCGTTACCGCCCGGGGTGGGCAGACCTGCTACCGGGCCGACGAAAGACCAGAGTAGAGACGGCCGTTACCGATCCGCAACCCGTGCGGCCGTGACACTCCGTACCGATTGCAGCGGGCCATCGGGCGGATGTGAAGATTTCCTTCCGTACGTTTCGAAACATGGAAAGGTATTGACGCGGACTCCCGGGCAGGACGAAGGTGACGGCACCGACACCAGTTGACATGTAGGGAGTTCGATGAAACGTCCGACCCTGCTCGCCGTCGCGCTCGTCACCGCCACGGCGGCCGTACCGCTGCCCGCCGGCCCGGCCACCGCGGCCCCCGCCGCCGACCGCCAGCAGCAGTACGCCGCCGCGGCGACCGAGTACGGCGTACCCATCGACGTACTGCTCGGCGTCTCCTACCTGGAGTCCCGCTGGGACAGCAACGCCGGCACGCCGAGCACCAGCGGCGGCTACGGCCCGATGCACCTGACCGACGCCCGGCAGGTGGCCGCCCTACCGCGGAGCGGTCATCACGACGCCCCGGGCGAGGATCCGCGCGGCGACGAGTCCCGTCGTGCTCTCGCACCGGCGCCCGCCACCGGGAACGCGCCGCCGAGCGCAGCACTGCAGACCGTGGACGCCGCCGCCGCGCTCACCGGCGCCACCGCCGAGGCGCTGCGCACCGACCCGACGACGAACCTCCGGGGTGGGGCGGCGCTGCTGGCCGCGTACCAACGGGAGGTCGGCGCCCCGGTCGGAGTCGGCACCGACCCGGCCACCTGGTACGGCGCGGTGGCCCGCTATGCCGGCGCGGACAGCGCCGATGCCGCGGCGGCCTTCGCCGACGAGGTCTTCACCACGATCGGCGCCGGCGAGACGCGGGTGACCGACGACGGCCAGCGGGTCACGCTGCCGGCCCGGGCGGTACGACCCGAGCGGTCCTGGCTGGACCGACTGGGACTGCGGCGACTCGCCCGCCCGGACGGGTTGGAGTGCCCGAGCACGGTGTCCTGCGAGTGGATCCCGGCACCCTACGCGGCGTTCGGCGACGGCGACTACGGCAACCACGACCTGTCCGACCGGCCCGACCGGCAGAAGATCGAGTACATCGTCATCCACGACACCGAGGCGAGTTGGGCGACCACCCTGCAACTCGTCCAGGACCCGACCTACGTGAGCTGGCACTACTCGCTGCGCTCGGTGGACGGGCACATCGCCCAGCACGTCAAGACCAGGGACGTCGCCTGGCACGCCGGCAACTGGTACGTCAACGCCAAGTCGATCGGGCTCGAACACGAGGGCTTCGCCGCGCAGGGCACCTGGTACACGGAGGCGATGTACCGGACGTCCGCGAAGCTCGTTCGGCACCTCGCGCTGCGGTTGGGCATCCCGCTGGACCGTCAGCACATCATCGGCCACGACAACGTGCCCGGCACGACCGCGTCGACCGTCCGTGGAATGCACTGGGACCCGGGGCCCTACTGGGACTGGACGCACTACTTCGACCTGCTGCACGCCCCACGGCTGGACACCGGCACCCCGGCCACCGGGCTGGTCCGGATCGACCCCGACTACGCGACCAACCAGCCGGCGTTCACCGGATGCGTCACCCCGGGGACGCCGTGCGCGCCACGCGGCTCCTCGTCGGTGGTGCTACGCACCGCGCCGGCCCCGGACGCGCCGCTGGTCAACGACATCGCGCTGCGCCCCGACGGCACCCCGAACACGATGGACGTGTCGGACCACAGGGCCCGCGCGTCCGCCGGCCAGACGTACGCCCTGGCCGGTCGACAGGGTGACTGGACGGCCATCTGGTACCTCGGGCAGCGGGCGTGGTTCCACAACCCGGCGTCCGCGCCGACGGCCGCCTGGACCGTCGGCATGGTGGTCACGCCGAAACCCGGCCGGGCCACGATCCCCGTCTACGGGCGGGCGTACCCGGAGCAGGCGGCCTACCCGGCCGGCGTGCCCTACCAGGCGATCTCACCGTTGCAGTACACCCTCGCCGCCGGCCAGCGCTACGCCGTCGGCGCTGTGCTGCCCGGCGAGTACTACCGGGCCAGCACGTTCGACGGCTCCTCGCCCGGCGACTGGACGGTGATCCGGGGCCAGAACCGGTACGCGCAGATCCAGTTCGGCCATCGCATCATGTACGTCGACCTCGCCGACGTGCAGTTGCTGCCGTCCCCGGTGGGCGCACCCCGCTGAGGAAAGACGACGGCCCCCGGTCGAGGTGACCGGGGGCCGTCGTCGTGCGTGCTGGGGATCAGCCAGGTCGGCGGAACCCGGCGACCGGCATGGTGTTGATGCTGGACACCATCACCGGTTTGCCGGCGCGTGGCGCGTGCACCATCTGGTTGTTACCCAGATACAGCCCGACGTGACTCAGGCCGGAGTAGAAGAAGACCAGGTCACCCGCACGGGCGTCGGCACGCGAGACGGCCTTGCCCTCGTTCCACTGATCACCCGTGTGGTGGGTGAGGTAGATCCCGGCCGACTTGTAGGCGTACTGGGTCAGCCCCGAGCAGTCGAACGAGTTCGGGCCGGTGGCGCCCCAGACGTACGGATCGCCGACCTGCTGGCAGGCCGTCTTGATCGCCTTCTGCGCCGCCACGGAGACCACACCGTTGATGGTCGGGCAGCCGGCGGTCTTGACCGTGGTCTTGGGCATCGACGCCTCGAGCTTCTTGATCTCGGCGTCGATCTGCTTCTTCTTGGCCGCCAGATCGTTCTGCTGCTTGGTCTGGGTGGCGATCAGCGCGTCCAGCTTCTGCTTCTCGCCGTCGTACTTGGCCCGGACGGCGAGCACACCCTCGACCTGCTTGCGCTCCTGGGAGGCGAGCCGGTCGAGGAGGGTGAGCTGCTCGGTGAGCGTGTCCGGCTTGGCGCTGATCAGCAGCGCGCCGATCTCCTGCGAGGGGCCCGACATGTAGTAGCGGGAAGCGAGGTCGCCGACCCGGTTGAGTGCCAGCTCGCTCTGCAGGGCCAGCGGCTCGATCTTCTTCTGCAGCGCGGCAGACTTGCTCTTGTTGACCTTCAGCTGCGCCCGCACCTTGTTGTACTGCTCGATCGTGGGCTCCAACTCCTCCCACTTCTTGTCGATCTGCGCCTCGATCTCGTCGACCGTCGGCTCGGCCTGCGCCGGCACGGCGATCATGCCGGCACCGACCGCAGCGGCGGCGACCAGCACGATCAGGCGACGTGCGACTCTGCGCAGACCGCGCGGTCGAACGGACGACCCTGGTGCGTGACGATGAAGGGGCATGGTTGCCACCGGCACCGACTCCTTTGCAACCGACCGCCGGGCGCCTCGCGTGAGGGAAGGGCCGAGGCAGACGACCCACAGCGGTCGGTGCACCACATTAGGGAAGCGCCGGACCGAATTCAAGGCGAGCCGAGTCACCGTCACTGTCGTGCAACCGCTTGCACACCAAGGGTGTTGGTCAATTAACCAACGATTGCAGTCAATACATCATCGAGGGTCACCACACCGAGAGGTCGGCGCCCGTCACTGACCAGCACCATGTGCCGCCGTTCCCGGCGCATGGCCAGCAGCAGATCGGCGAGCGTACGGTCCGGCGGGACCACCGCCAACGGCCGGTAAACCGCCTCCGGCACGGGGGCGCGGCGACCCTGCCCGGCGTACCCGAGCACGTCCTTGACGTGCACGAAGCCCAGCACCCGCCGGGTGGACCGCTGCACCACCGGAAACCGGGACCGGCCGGTACGGGTCGCCAACACCTCCAGCGACGCCGGTGAGACGTCCTCGGCGACCGTCGTCACCGTCGACCACGGTTGCAGGGCGTCCGCCGCCGTACGGGTGTGCAGGGCCAGAGCGCCGGTGATGCGGGCGTGCTCCTCGGCGTCGAGCAGCCCTTCCGTACGCGCCTGCGACACCAGGCCCGCCAACTCCTCGGCCGTGAACACCGTCTTCACGGCCTCCGTCGCCTCGATCCGCCACAGCGCCAGCACCCGGCGGGCCGCCCACTTCATCGCCAGCAGCAGCGGCTTGGTGGCCACACAGAACGCCAGCATGGCCGGGCCCAGCCAGAGCGCGGAGACCTCCGGACCAGCCAGCGTGATGTTCTTGGGCACCATCTCGCCGACCACCGTGTGTAGGAAGACGACGACACCGAGCGCGAGCACGAACGCCACCGGGTGCACCGCGCGCTCGGGCAGACCGATGGCGTGGAACGGCGACTCGAGCAGATGGGCCAACGCCGGCTCGGCGATCGCGCCGAGGCCCAGCGAACAGACCGTGATGCCGAGCTGCGCGCCGGCAATCATCAGCGGAATCTGGTTCATCGCCGACAACGCCCAGCGGGCCCGCTTCGAACCGGCCGCCAACGGCTCAATCACCGTCCGACGGGACGCGATCAGCGCGAACTCGCTACCCACGAAGAAGCCGTTGCCGAGCAGGAGCAGCACGGCCACCAGCAGCTCAGTCATCGGCGTCCGGCTCCGCCGGTCGCAGCACCCGGACCTGCTCGATCCGGTGCCGCTCCACCTCCACCACGGTGAACTCCCAGCCGTCGGCGTCGACCGTCTCGCCGGGCAGCGGAATGTGCCCGAGCCGCGCCAGCAGGAACCCGGCCAGCGTCTCGTACGGCCCCTCGGGCAGCCGGAAGCCCGTCTGCTCGACCAACTCGTCGGAGCGCAGCACCCCGTCGACCAACACCGTGCGCTCGCCGCCCGGAACGGTCAGCTGATGCGGATCGACGTCGTCCACGCTGGCCGGGTCGAACTCGTCGGCGATCTCGCCCACCAACTCCTCGACGAGGTCCTCGATCGTCACCACGCCATCGGTGCCGCCGTACTCGTCGACGACGATCGCCAGGTCGGCCCCGGCCGCCTTCAACGCCGCCAGCACGCCGTCCAGGTCCAGGCTCTCCGGCACGTACACCGGCTCGCGGGCCACCGCTGCCACCACCGTCGACGCCCGCGCGGCCAGCGGCACGCCCAGCGCGTCCGGCACGCCCGCCACGCCGGTGACGAGGTCGAGGGTCTCCTCGTACACGGGGAAGCGGGTCCGTCCCGTCCGCCGGGACTCCTCCAGCAGCTCCGCCACGGTGGCGGTGGCCCGTAGCGCGACCACGTCGACCCTCGGGGTCATGGCCTCGGCCGCCCGCTTGTCGCCGAACCGGATGGTGCGACGCAACAACATCGCCGTATCCGGCGGCAGCGCGCCCGCGCGGGCCGAGATGGCGGCCAGCAACCCTAACTCCTCCGGCGAACGGGCGCTGGCCAACTCCTCCTGCGGCTCCACGCCGAGCGCACGGACCAGTCGGTTCGCCGAACCGTTCAAGCCCCGGATCAACCAGCCGAACGTCCGGGAGAAGGTGTGCATCGGCCCGGCGGTGGCCAGCGCGGCGGGCATCGGCCGGGCCAGCGCCGCGTTCTTGGGCACCAGCTCACCGAAGAGCATGGACAGGAGCGTCGCCAGGGCCAGCGCCAGGAACGGGGTGAAGCGCTCGGTGCTCTCCCCGGCCACGGGACGCAGCAGCGGGGTGAAGATCCGGGCCAGCGCCGGTTCGGCCAGGTAGCCGGTGAGCAGGGCAGTGATGGTGATCCCGAGCTGCGCCCCGGAGAGCTGGAAGGACAGCTCGCGCAGCGCGGTGCGTACCGTCCGGGCGGCCTCGTCGCCGGCGGCGGCCCGCCGGTCGATCTCCGCGCGGTCGACCGTGACCAGGGCGAACTCGGCCGCGACGAAGAACGCGTTGCCGGCGGTCAGCGCAACGAACCCGACCAGCGGCAGCAGCGTCATCAAGAGCAGGCCGTCGATGTCCCCTCACCTCGGCGAGATTCTTGCACGGCGGCGACGGCCCCTGCGGGCCGCCGCCACCGATGTTCGGAACGGAGGTGTACGCCTCAGCCGGCGACCGGCGCCTCAGCCGGCGACCGGCGTCGACTCGCCGCGCGGCTGCTCGGGCTTGACCGAGCGCAGCAGGACGCTCGCCACGTCGATGACCTCGACCTGCTCGCCGGCGCCCTTGCCGTTGACACCGTCGTTGAGCATGGTCGAGCAGAACGGGCAGCCCACGGCGACCGTCTTCGCTCCGGTGGCCATGGCCTCCTCGACCCGGTCCACGTTGATCCGCTTGCCGATCTTCTCCTCCATCCACATCCGGGCGCCGCCGGCGCCGCAGCAGAAGGAGCGCTCGCTGTTACGCGGCATCTCGGTCAGCTCACCCTGGATCGAGTCACCCAGCACCTCGCGCGGGGCGGCGAAGACCCGGTTGTGCCGGCCCAGGTAGCAGGGGTCGTGGTAGGTCACACCGCCGTCGACCGGCTGCACCGGGGTCAGCTTGCCGGTGGACACCAGGTGGGCCAGCAGTTGGGTGTGGTGGACCACCTCGAACTCGCCACCGAGCTGCCCGTACTCGTTGCCGAGCGTGTTGAAGCAGTGCGGGCAGGTGGCGACGATCTTGCGCTTGGTCTTCTCGCGGCCCTCGAACGCCTCGTTCAGCGTCTCGACGTTCTGCTGGGCGAGCATCTGGAAGACGAACTCGTTGCCGATCCGGCGAGCCGGGTCGCCGGAGCACGTCTCGCCCTCGCCGAGGATCGCGAAGCTCACGCCGGCCTCGTTGAGCAGGGTGGCGACCGCCCGGGTGGTCTTCTTGGCCCGGTCCTCGAACGCGCCGGCGCAGCCGACCCAGAACAGGTACTCGAAGTCGTCCACCTCGCCGACCCGGGGCACCTCGAAGTCGAGGCCCTTGGTCCAGTCCTCGCGGGTGTTCTGCGGCGCACCCCACGGGTTGCCCTTGTTCTCCAGGTTGCGCAGCATCACGCCGGCCTCGGAGGGGAAGCTCGACTCGATGAGCACCTGGTAGCGCCGCATGTCGACGATGTGGTCCACGTGCTCGATGTCCACCGGGCACTGCTCGACGCAGGCGCCGCAGGTGGTGCAGGACCAGAGGACGTCCGGGTCGATGACGCCGCCCTCCTCGGCCGTGCCGATCAACGGCTTGTCGCCCTCGGCGAGCGACAACACGTCCAGGTGCGCGAGCTGCGCCTGGGTGGCCTTCTCCTCGCCCGTGAGGTCCTTGCCACCGCCGGCCAGCAGGTAGGGCGCCTTCGCGTACGCGTGGTCGCGCAGGCTGAGCACGAGCAGCTTCGGCGACAGCGGCTTGCCGGTGTTCCAGGCGGGACACTGCGACTGGCAGCGGCCACACTCGGTGCAGGTGCTGAAGTCCAGCAGGCCCTTCCAGGTGAACTGCTCGACCTGGGAGACGCCGAACTGGTCCTTCTCCGGGTCGGCCTCCTCGAAGTCGAGCGGCTTGCCCTGGCTGGTCATCGGACGCAGCGGACCCAGCCCGGAGCCGGCGGGTTTCTCCGGGTCGCGCTTGAAGAAGATGTTGGGGAACGCCAGGAAGCGGTGCCAGGCGACGCCCATGGTGACGTTCAGCGAGATGACGATCAGCCAGGTCATCGAGATGACGATCTTGATGAGCGCGGCGACGCTCGCGCCGTCCGACCAGTCCGGGAGGATCGCGCCGACCGCGTGGCTGACCGGAGTCGCCCAGACCGGGTACTCGAAGTGGTCGGTGGCGACCTTGAAGCCCCGGATCACCAGGCCGAAGACCAGGACCAGCAGCACGACCCACTCGACGAAGTAACCCTGCCACATGGTCGAGCCGGTGAAGCGGGAGCGGCCGCCGGGCCGGTTCGGCCGGTTGCGCAGCCGGATCGCCATCAGCACCAGGATGCCGACCAGCCCCAGCACCGTGATGATCTCGGTGGCCAGCCCGAAGACGGTCCAGTGCCCGATGATCGGCAGACCACCGGTCGGCGTGACCACCTCGAAGTACGCCTCGAGCACCAGCAGCGACAGCACGATGAAGCCGACCATCACGAACCAGTGGGCGGCGCCCACCACACCCCACTTGAGCATCCGGGTGTGGCCGGCGGTCTCCACCAGCATCTTCCTGGTGCGGGCGCCCTTGTCGGCGAACCGCTCCGGAGCGGGTTGCCCCAGCCGGATCACGGCCGTCATCTTCATGACCGCGCGCACCGCCAGCCACACCGCCACGGCGGTGATGCCAGCCGCGAGGATCGTGGTGACGATCTGGACGCTGCCCATCGAGTTGGCCTCCCCGGTCTGCTGCTCGTCGAGCGGTTCAGCAACCGGGGCCGGGACAGGCGTAGGGCAGCGTCGCGCCGCCGCCGCACCTGCGACCGGACCGGTCGATGACCTCGCTCCGCTCGGTCATGCAGTGCAGCCTACGCGCAAGGTTACCCAGCAGTAACGTGAGTCATCTCGCAGTAGGCCACGCCGCCTGCGGACACCATAGGGTGCCCGGCCCGGCCCGGTCGTGCCGGGCAGGGGGATGGCGGGTGACGGAGATCCTGCGGTCCGGTGGTGGATCCCGCGGTGCGGCGGCGGCCCGACCGGGCTCAGCGCCAGCGGGAGAGCAGCACCAGCGACGCGACCATCGCGCCGAAGCCGACCGCCAGGTTCCAGTACTGCCACGAGGCGACCGGGTACTCCTGCTCGGAGAGGTAGTAGACGACGAGCCAGCCGATGCCCGCGACGATCAGGGCGACCGCGGTGATCGGAAGCCACACCGGGCTAGGCTTGCGCGACGTCGCCGTCGTCGTCGGACGCACGTCCGTCGGCGGCGTGTACACCTTCTTCTTGCGGACCTGAGACTTGGGCACGGCGCTCTCCAGAGGGGGTGACGACCTCGTCCGGCCTGACAACCGGACGCGGAGGCGACGGTTCATGGCCAATAATGTTCGACAGCTAGCGTAGTCCCGAACGGCCGCCTGGACCACGAATGGGGTTAGGCAGGTACATGGAGTGACCGAAAAGGGCGGGACTGTTCGCATCGCGGCCCAGTCGTCACGAACCGGTCCCCGACACTCGGAAGGAACGCTCGGTGGAGTACACATCCGGCGCCGCCTCCTGGCAGAAGGTCCTCCGACGGGCCGTCGCCGGGCTGCTGCCCCGGCGGCCACGCCAACGGCGACCGGGCTGGTCGATCGGGGTGCCCCTGATCGCCGCCGCGGCGGGACTGCTCTTCACCACCACCGCGACCACCGCCGGCGGCACCGCCCTCCGGGAGGACCGGCGGCCCCAGCTCAACCAGCTCATCGAGGAACGGCAGCAGCAGGTCACGGTGAGCGAGCGCCGCGCCGCCACCCTGCGCGGCGAGGTCGAGCAACGCACCGACACGCTGGCCGACTCGGACGCCCCGATCAAGGCCCAGCAGAACCGAGCCCAACGCAGCCTCGCGGCGGCCGGGTTCACTCCCGTCACCGGCACGGCCGTCACGGTCGAGCTGAACGACGCGCCCCAGCACAACGACGCGGCTCACTCCGACGCCACCAACGACGACCTGGTCGTGCACCAGGGCGACGTGCAGGCAGTGGTCAACGCGCTCTGGGCGGGTGGTGCGGAGGCCATGTCAATCATGAACGTCCGCGTGCTCGCAACCAGCGCGGTACGCTGCGTCGGTAACACCCTGCTGCTTCATGGTCGGGTGTACTCCCCACCGTTCAAGATCGTAGCAATCGGCGATCCCGCTGCCCTCCAGCAGGCCCTCGCCAGCTCTGAGGGAGTCCGGTTGTTCAAGGACGCAGTCGACGACTACCAACTCGGCTACAAGGAGTCCGTCTCCACCGTGACCGTCCCGGCCTTCGAGGACTCGACCGCCCTGCGCTCGGCGACGGTGCCCAGGTGAGCGGCCCCGACGAGCGCCGCGACGGCCGACACCGGGACCAGGCCGACGAACCGACGGCCTTCCTGCCGAAGGTCAACCGGCCCGAGCCGGGTCGCGCCGAGCCACCTGCGGGCCGGGTGGAATCCTCCCCGGGCCAGGCCGAGTCCACCGGAGGTGGACCTCAGTCGTCGCCGTCCCGGCCCGGCCCGACTCCGGGGCGGACGCCGACCGGCAACTGGCCGGATCCCGTGCTGCCCAGCCGGTCTCGGCCGACGGGCCCGCCCGCCACCTTCGAGGCACCGAGCGCCGGATGGTCCGACCCGCAGGGCTCCACCGACCGCGCGACCCCGACCGCGCCGCCGCCGTGGCCGGGTAACGCGGCATCCCGCGCCGAGTCGAATCCTCCCCCCGCCGCCGCGCCCCCGAGCACGCCCGCGCCACCGAGCACACCCACGCCACCGAGCACACCCACGCCACCGAGCGCCTCGCCGCCACCGAGCGCCTCCCCGGCCCTCGGTGTCCCCACGTCGCCGGGCGGCAACGAGCCGACCGCGTTCATTCCGAAGATCACCCCCGGGTCCACGCGCCCGACCGGCGGCTCGGGCGCACCCGTCTCCCCGGCCGCGCCCGGCCGCACCGCCGACCCGAACGCCACCGCGCTCATCCCCACCGTGACCGGCCAGCCGACACCCCGGCCCCCGTCTATCGACATGACGGCGCTGATGGGTGCGGTTCCCCGTACACCTGCGCCGGAGGGGTTGGCCGACGAGGGCGACAGCGCCGCCGAGCCGCCGCGGCCACGTCGGGGGGAGCGGGTCGTCCAACTCCGGCCGCACCAGACCGGCGAGGGCTACAAGAGCGTCTACTCGGAACTCACCCGCCCGTCACTCGCCTCCCGCATACGATCCGGCATCCGGGTCACCGGCGAGGTCCTGATCACCTTCGGCCTGGTGGTGCTGCTCTTCGCCGGCTACGAGGTGTGGGGCAAGTCCGCCGTCGTCGACGCCCACCAGAACGACCTCAGCAGCGAACTCGCCAAGGCGTGGGGCCCGACCGACGACCCGACTGTCGTTCCGTCGAAGGCCCCGAGCGCCAAGCCGTCCCCGCCGGTGCGCGGCAAGCCGATCGCTGGTCTCTACATTCCCAAGCTCGACAAGAACTGGGTGGTGGTCGAGGGCGTCACCCAGGACGACATCCGGTACGCCCCCGGGCACTACCCGACCAGCGCGCTTCCCGGCCAGGTCGGCAACTTCTCCGTCGCCGGCCACCGCAACCGGGCCACCTTCTGGCGGCTGGACGAGCTGAACGACGGCGACGCGATCGTGGTCGAGGGCAAGACCGACTGGTACGTCTACCGGGTGGCGCAGACCCGCATCGTCAAGCCCACGCAGGTCGAGGTGGTGGCACCGGTGCCCGGTGAGCCGAACAAGAAGCCGACCAAGCGGATGCTCACGCTGACCACCTGCAACCCCAAGTGGGACAACTACCAGCGTCTGATCATCCACGCCGAGTTGGACCACACCCAGCCCAAGTCGGCGGGCCGCCCGACCGAACTGGGAGGCTGAGGCGATGTACGCGTTCATCTGGCGCAAGCTCCCGTTCGGGCTGGCCGGCAAGCTCGTCGGTTCGGTGCTGCTCGCGACCGCCACGGTGGCTCTGCTGTGGTACGTGGCCTTCCCGTGGGCCGAGCCCCTGCTGCCCTTCGACGACGTCCAGGTCACCCAGGACTCCGGCGTTCCCGGCGAGCCGAGCGACGGCGATGCGGTGACCGACGAGACGCCGACCGGCGACGACCACGACCTGCCGTACGACACGGAACGGAACAACCCCGAACCGTCCTCCACGAGCAGGTGACGATGCGCGTCCTGGTGATCGACAACTACGACTCGTTCGTCTTCAACCTCGTGCAGTACCTGGGCCAGCTCGGCGTGGACTGCGACGTACGCCGCAACGACGAGATCGACGTCGCCGAAGTCGGCCGGCTGGGCGCGGCGGGCGTCCTCCTTTCACCCGGTCCGGGCAGCCCGGACCGCGCCGGCATCTGCCTGGACGTCATCCGGGAGTACGCGGGCAAGCTGCCGATCTTCGGTGTCTGCCTCGGTCACCAGGCCATCGGGGAGGCGTTCGGGGCGACCGTCACCCGGGCCCCCGAGCTGCTGCACGGCAAGACCTCCGAGGTACGCCACCACTCCGTCGGCGTGCTCGCCGGCCTGCCCGACCCGTTCACCGCCACCCGCTACCACTCGCTGGCCGTCCTGCCCGAGACGCTGCCCGACGAGCTGGAGGTCACCGGCTGGACCGGGTCCGGAGTGGTGATGGCGATGCGGCACCGGACTCTGCCCATCGAGGGTGTGCAGTTCCACCCGGAGTCGGTGCTCACCGAGGGCGGCCACCTGATGCTCGCCAACTGGCTCGCGAGCTGCGGTCACACCGAGGCGCTGGAGCGCGCGCCGGCGCTGGCCGCCGAGGTGGACGCCCGACGGCTCGCCGCCTTCGCCACCTCCTGAACGCCCGGTCAGCTCCTGAGGGCGTCCCGCAGGGCCGGGTTCGCGGGTGACCGGACTGCGGGTGGCCGCTCCCGGAACGCGTCCCAGGCCGCCTTGCCGCTGGCCAGGTAGTCCCGGACCGCCTTACCGGCGAGCATGACGGAACCGCACCCGTCGCAGCGGGCGGCCACCCCGTCGACGTCGAGGCCGAGGTGCCGGCAGAGCGTCACCGCCCGGGACAGGTGGTAGGACTGCGTCACGATAAGGGCGCGCTCGACGCCGTACACGTCCCGGGCGCGGACGCAACTGTCGTACGTGTCCAGGCCGAACGGGTCCGCCACCACCCGTGCCGGGTCGACGCCGAGCCGCTCGGTCAGGTAGGCGGTCATCACCGTCGGCTCGTCGCCGGAGGTGCCACCGCCGTCCCCGGACACCAACACCGCCCGCGCCCGCCCGGTACGCACCAGCTCGGCGGCGGTCTCCAGACGGCCGGCGAGCCGGTCACCCGGTTGCCGTCGGTCCGCCGCCGCCGCCGTGCCGAGGACGATCACGACGTCGGCGGCGGGTGCCCCCGCCTCGTCGTGGGTGTGCCCGCGCGCGCCGAGCGTCGTCCACAGCCACGGGAGGCTGCTCAGCGTCACCACGACCACGCCCAGGACCGCCACACGTCGCAGCCACCGTCGCCAGCGACCCACTGTCGGTGGGCGGTCGTCGACGAGTGCCCGCAGGCCCCGCACCCGGATGCGGACGGCTACTCCCCGTCCACCCGGAACGGCGGGATGATCGGCTGGCCGGTGCCGCCACCGCTACCGGGCGTGCTCGTGCTGCTGGGGGTCGGCGTCGGGGTCACCGGCGGGCTGGGCGTCTCCTCGACCTCCTCCGGGATGCCGACCTCGATGGTCACCGTCTTGCCCTGGGCCAGCTCGGTGCCGCCCTTCGGGTTCTGCTTCTGGACCCGGCCGGCCTCGGCGGCCGGCACCTCGTCGCCGTCGCGGAAGCTGACCACGTAACCCGCCGCGCGGAGTTCGGCGGCGGCGTCGTCCTTCGTGGAGTTGACGACGTTGGGCACCTTGCTGACATTGCCGCGCGAGACCTCGACGGTCACCTTGCTGTCCTGCGGGACGGTGGACCCCGAGGGCGGGCTGACCTTGATCACGATGCCCTTCTGCGCGGGGTTGTCGACCGGCTTCTGTTCCACGGTCAGCCCCAGCGCTTTCAGCTGGGGCTCGACGTTGTCGAACTGCGAGTTGACCAGACCCGGGGGAATCTTGACGTCGGGCTTGCCGTCGCAGATCTGGACGGTCACGTTGCTCGCCGACTTCAGCCGGGCGCCCGCCGCGGGATCCTGCTTGGCGACGGTGCCCTTCGTGCAGTCGTTGGCCAGGACGGGATCGCCCACCACCGGGTTGAAGCCCGCGTTGCGGATCTCGGTGACCGCCACGTCGCGGGTCTTGCCGGCGAGCGTCGGCACCGCCTTCAGGTCCTTGTCCTGCTGCTGACTCCACAGCAGCGCGGCGACCAGCGCGATCACCGCCAGCACGCCGACCGCACTGAACAGGGCGATCAGCCAGGAGGACGCCTTGCGCTGGCGCGGGTCGCCGACCCGCGCCGGGATCTGCCGGGTCTGTGCCCCGGTGGCGGCCGGCGGGTAGCCGGCGGCACCGCCGCCGGCCGGGGCCATCGCCACCGTCTCCGCCTCGCGCAGCACCGGAGTGGCCAGCACCGGCCGCCCAGCGGCGGCACGTAGCAGGTCGGCGCGCATCTCACCGGCACTCTGGTAGCGGTTCAGCGGGTTCTTCGACAGCGCCTTGAGCACGATCGCGTCGACCGCCGGAGTGACGTCCGGGTTGATGTCGCTCGGGGTCGGCGGAGTCTCCCGTACGTGCTGGTACGCGACGCTGACCGGGCTGTCACCCACGAACGGCGGGTGACCACAGACCAGCTCGAAGAGAACGCAGCCGGCCGCGTACACGTCGGAGCGGGCGTCCACGGCCTCACCGCGCGCCTGCTCCGGCGACAGGTACTGAGCCGTGCCGATGACCGCGCTGGTCTGCGTCATGGTCGTCGCGCCGCTGGCCAGAGCCCGGGCGATACCGAAGTCCATCACCTTGACCTGGCCGGTCTGGGTGAGCATGACGTTGCCCGGCTTGATGTCCCGGTGGATGATCCCGTGCCGGTGGCTGAACTCCAACGCCGCGCACATGTCGGCGCAGATCTCCAGCGCACGGCGGGGCTGCAACCGGCCCTCGACGCCGAGGACCTCCTTCAACGTCCGTCCGTTGACGAACTCCATGACGATGAAGGGCAGCGTCTCGCCGGTCGGGGCGGTCTCCTCGCCGGTGTCGTAGACCGCCACGATCGCCGGGTGGTTGAGCGACGCCGCGTTCTGCGCCTCCCGGCGGAAGCGCATCTGGAACGTCGCGTCCCGGGCGAGGTCGGTACGGAGCATCTTGATCGCGACGTCCCGACCGAGCCGGAGGTCGCGACCGCGGTGCACCTCGGCCATGCCGCCGTAGCCGAGCAGCTCGCCGACCTGGTACCTGCCACCGAGCAGGCGGGCCTGCGCTGTCATCGCGTCTGTCGTCCTTCGCTCGTCGTCGTCCCGCCGTCACCCGGCCGGAGTCGTACCTCACGACGGTACGACGTCCGGGTCGCATCGTCGCGTCCGTCGAGCCGCAGCGCGCCGGACGTCACGGTCTGTGAAGTCGTCGCCCCGGACGTACCCGTCTGCGACGCCTTCCGCAGTTTGTAGGAAATCACGCCGGAGCAGAGCAGGACCAGTAAGGCCAGCAGGATGGCGACGAGCACCATCCCGGGCCGGGACCGGCTGGGTTCGGACGCCGGACCGGCCTGCCGGACGTACGCCGGCTGGTGTTCCTGCCGGGTCTGTGCCGGCGGCACCGCCGCGGCGCCGCGCGGATAGCCGGCCTGGGCGACCGGCGGCCGGGCGTGCGGTACGGCCGGCGCGACCGCGGTGGGGCGGGGTTGTTGGGCCGGCGCGACCGCGGTCGGTCGCTGCCCGACGGGCGGCTGCCGGTGTGGCGCGCCCGGCGGGCGGAACTGCTGCGCCTGCGGCACCTGCGCCCGCCCGGGTGCGGCGGGCGAGGACGGCGCACCGGAGATCGGCGCGGAGTGACCACCGGACCGGGCCTGCTGGGACAGCGCGGCCTTGAGCTGCCGGGCGACCGAGGCGAGGGCGGCGGCACTCGGCCAGCGGGCGGCCGGGTCCTTGGCCAGCGCCCGCTCGACGACCGCCCGGACCTGCGGCGGGATGTCGTTGGGCAGCGGGCGGGGCGTCTCCCGGACATGCCGCATGGCGATGTCGAGCGGGTTGTCCCCCTCGAACGGTCGCCGGCCGGCGAGGCACTGGTAGGCGACCACGCCGAGCGCGTACACGTCGGACGCCGGGGTGGCCACCTGCCCGGTGGCCTGCTCCGGCGAGATGTACGAGGCGGTGCCGAGCACCGAGCCGGCGGCGGTGAGCTGGCCGACGATGTCCGAGCGGGCGATGCCGAAGTCGGTCAGCACGAGCGTGCCGTTCGGCCGGACCAGCAGGTTGCCCGGCTTCACGTCGCGGTGCACGATGCCCTTCTCGTGCGCGGCGTGCAGGGCGTCCGCGGCCTGCGCGACGAGCGCCATCGTCCGGGCCGGGGTGAGCCGGCCGACCCGGCTGAGCGTGGAGGACAGGGCGTCGCCCTCGACGTACTCCATGACCAGGAACGCGATCTGCTGATCGTTGCCGAAGTCGTAGACGTCGACGACCCCGGGGTGGTTGATCGTGGCCATCGTCCGGGCCTCGCCCCGGAACCGCTCGGCGAAGTCCGGGTCGTCGAGCAACGCCGGGAGCAGGCTCTTCACCGCGACCGTCCGGCCGAGCACCTGGTCGGTGCCGCGCCAGACGTCGCCCATGCCGCCGCTGGCAATCCGCTCGTCGAGACGGTAGCGGTTGCCGAGCTGGACGCCGGGGCTGAGCATGTCAGCGGCCCCCGGGGTCGGCGATGGCGGCCCGCATGATCTGGCCACCGATCCGGGCCGCCTCGGCGCTGCCACCGCTGCCGGCCTGCTCCAGTACGACGCACACGGCCGAAACCGGGTTGCCGTTCTTGTCCAGCGCGAAGCCGATGAACCAGCCGTGGTCGGGGCGGTCCGGCGCGGACTGCGCCGTACCGGTCTTGCCGCCGACCGTGTAACCGCTGATCGCCGCCTTCTGGCCGGTGCCCTTCTGCACGACGCTGACCATCATGTCGCGCAGGTCGGAGGCGACCTGCGGCTCGACGGGCTGGCGCAGCTCCCGTGCCTTCGCGGTGTAGTAGCTGGTGGTCCGGTCCGGGGCGAGGAGCTGCCGGACCAGGTACGGCCGCATCTGGCTGCCGCCGTTGGCGACCGCCCCGGCGATCATCGCGCCCTGCAACGGGGTCATCCGGACGTTGTTCTGACCGATCGAGGACTGGGCCAACGCGGCCGGGTCGGTGCTGCCGTCCGGGTTCTGCATGTCGCCGGTCCGGCTGGCCGCCGTCCGCAGGCCGCCCTCCTCGCCGAGCTGGCCGACGGTGAGGTCGTCCTGCTCGAAGCCGAACTGGCGGGCCTTCTCCTTGACCTTGTCCGCGCCGAGCCGCACGCCGAGCTGCGCGAAGCCCGTGTTGCAGGACTCGGTGACCGCCTCCTGGAGGGTGACCTGTGCCTCGGGGCAGATCGACGGGACGGCGTTACGGATCGGGCTGCCCGAGGTGGGCGGTGTGTAGCTGGACCCGGCCGGGATCGGGGTCGACTTGGTGACGCCGTTCTCCAACGCCGCCGCGGCAACCACGATCTTGAAGGTGGAGCCTGGAGGCAGCGTCTCGGAGAGGGCGCGGTTCTTCAGCGGGCCGTCCGGGTTCTGCTCCAGCTTGTTGATCTCCGCAGCCGCCGCGGCCGTGTCGTGGCTGACGAGCGGGTTCGGGTCGAAGCTGGGCATCGACACCAGGGCCTGCACCGCACCGGTACGCGGGTCGATGGCGATCGCCGCGCCCCTCTTCGCATCCACCTGGTTGTTGCGCATCTGGTCGTACGCCACGTCCTGCGCCCGCTTCGAGAGCGTGAGCAGCACGTTGCCGCCGGCGGTCTCGTCGCCGGTGAACATGTCCTTGAACCGGTCGCCGATCAGCTGGTCGCTGGTGCCGGCCAGGAAGTCGTTCTCCAACTGCTCGATGCCGGTGTCGGCCAGGTTGACCGGCTTGTAGCCGAGCACATGGGCGTACTTGGCGCCGCCCGGGTAGGCGCGCTGGAACTTCAGCTTGCCGGTGGTCTCCTTGCTGGTGGCCAACGCGGTGCCGCCGGCCTCGATGTTGCCGCGCTTGCGCTTGTAGTCGGCGACCTGGACCCGACCGTTGTAGTCACTGGTGCGGTACTCGTCGGCCTTGTACGCCTGAATCCAGTTCAGGTTCGCGAAGAGCAGCCCGAACAGGACCATGACGACGACACCGACACGACGCAGGGGTGCGTTCACGGCTTGATCACCTCCGTGGGAGCACCATGCAACTGCTCGGGCGGACCGCCCGCCGGTCGGGCCGCCTTGCCGGCGCCACCGGTCACCGGCCGCCGAGCCCCGTCGGAGACCCGCAGCAGGACCGCGATGAGCAGCCAGTTCGCCATCAGCGACGAGCCACCGGCGGACAGGAACGGCGTGGTCTGGCCGGTCAACGGGATCAGCTTGCTGATGCCGCCGACGATCACGAAGACCTGGAGGCCCAGGGTGAAGGCGAGACCGCCGGCGAGCAGCTTGCCGAACGAGTCACGGACCGCCAGCGCGGCGCGCAGACCCCGCTCCACGATCAGCAGGTAGACCACCAGCAGCGCGGAGAGACCGAAGAGGCCGATCTCCTCACCGATGCCGGCGAAGATGAAGTCGTTCTGCACCTCGGGCAGGATGTCCGGCTGACCGCCGCCCGGTCCCGCGCCGAAGAGCCCACCCGTGCCGAGGGCGAGCAGGCCCTGGACGAGCTGATAGCCCTTGTCGGTCGGGTCGGCGAACGGGTCGAGCCAGATCTCGGCGCGCACGTAGAAGTTGGCGAACGGCCCGCCGACAGTCGAACCGAGGACGTACGCGAGGTAGGCGCCACCGAAGAAGAGGAGCAGACCGATCAGCAGCCAACTGACCCGTTCGGTGGCGATGTAGAGGGTCACCACGAACATGCCGAAGTACAGCAGAGAGGTGCCGAGGTCCTTCTCGAAGACCAGCACCAGGAGGCTGATCAACCAGACCACGACCACCGGACCGAGGTCCCGACCGCGAGGGAAGTCGATACCGAGGAACCGCCGGCTCGCCAGCGAGAGCACCTCGCGCTTGCGCACCAGGTAGTACGCGAAGAAGACCAGCAGCGCCAGCTTGGCGAACTCACCCGGCTGGATCGAGAACCCGCCGAGACGGATCCACAGCTTGGCGCCGTTGATCTCGGACATGCTGCGTGGCAGCACCGCCGGGAGCATCACCAGCACGATGCCGGCGAGTCCCAGGGTGTACGCGTACCGGGACACCGAACGGTGGTCGCGCATGATCGCGAGCAGACCCGCGGCGAGGATCACCGAGGCGAGCGTCCAGGCGAGCTGCCGGCCGCCGATGCCGGCGAACGTGGCCAGGTCCTCCCGGTCCACCGGCGCGGCCTCACCCAGGTCGATCCGGCGCAGGAAGCCCACGCCGAGACCGTTGAGCAGAGCCACCGCCGGCAGCAGAGCCGGATCGGCGAACGGGGCGAGGAACCGGATGACCAGGTGCAGGCCGAGGAAGACCGCCCCGAGCGCGGCGGCGGGCATCCAGAAATCCGGAGTGACCGTGTCCAGGAGGTTCGCCTCGACGGTCGCCATGTACGCGGCCACCAGCACCATGGCCAACAGCAGCAGGGACAGCTCGGCGTTGCGCCGGGACCGGGCCAGGCGTACGCCGGACTCCCCGCCCGTGGTGGCGGGCGAGGATGCCGGTGTGGCCGCTACGGTCACGGGTGGAGTCCTTGGGATCTCAGTCGACGCTCACTCAGGAGACCGGCAGCCGGCCGGGTCGAGCGCCGGCGGTGCCGAGTCGGAGGGCGTGGCGTCGGGTGCGGTGGTCGGATCGGTCCCGCCGGCGGTGGCCGCCGTGGTCGGGCTCGCGCTGAGGACCCCGTTCACCGACGCGCTGGGGCTGGTGGCCGGCGTCGGGGACGTCACGGGCGGGGTCGGGGATGGAGTGGGCGTGGGCGAGCCGGTCACCGCGCCCGAGTCGGGCAGGCAGAGCGGCTTCAGGTTCGGGTTGGTCGGCGTGTCGCTGGTCAGCTCCGCGAGCTGCCGCTCGGCGTCCGGCTCGCTCTTGGCACGGATGCCCACCTTGACCGTGTCCTGGGCGGCGACGGTCAGGTCGTCCAACCGGGTGCCGCTGGTGCGGTGCACGGTGGAGAGGTCCATCCCGGCGATCTGCCCCTGGATGCCGCGGAAGACGGCGACCTGGCCCTCGTCGGTGGCACCCACGTAGTACTGGCGCTGGGTGTACGTCCAGCCGGCGAAGAGTCCGCCGCCGAGGATCACCAGAAGGGCCACGGCCATGGCGGTGGCGCGTACCGGCCGGCGCTTGCGCGGTTCCGGCTCGTCGTCCGCGGCGGCGGGCTCCTCCGGCGCGGCGGGGCGCGGCGCGGAGAGCGCCGAGGCCCGGGCGGCCGGGGTCGAGTCGTCGGCGGAGGTGGCCATGCCCCGGTCCCGGGCGGCGGCACCGCCGACGATCGGGGTCGCCTCGACGATGTCGTGGTCGGTGGCATCGGCGATGATCACCGTGATGTTGTCCGGGCCGCCACCGCGCAGCGCGAGCTGCACCAGTCGCTCGACGCACTGCTGCGGATCGGTGTACTCGCGCAGGGTCTCGCCGATGGTGTCGGCGCTCACCACACCCGAGAGGCCGTCGCTACAGATCAGGTAGCGGTCACCGGGGAGCACCTGGCGGACCGAGTACTCCGGGTCGATGTCCCGGCCGTCCAGCGCGCGGGTCAGCAGCGACCGCTGTGGGTGGCTGCTGGCCTCCTCGGCGCTAATCCGGCCCTCGTCGACGAGCATCTGGACGTATGTGTCGTCCTTGGTGACCTGCGCGAACTCACCGTTGCGCAGCAGATAGGCCCGCGAGTCACCGATGTGGACCATCCCCAGCTTGCTGCCGGAGAAGAGGGTCGCCGTCAGTGTGGTGCCCATCCCCTCCAACTGCGGGTTGGCGTCCACCGTGTCGCGGAGCTGTTGGTTGGCGGTGCCCACGGCCGAACGCAGCGCGTCGACGAGGGCGTCCCCGGGGACATCCTCGTCGAGCGGCGCCATGGCACCGATGACGATGTTGCTGGCGACGTCACCGGCGGCCATGCCGCCCATGCCGTCGGCAACGGCGAGTAGCCGCGGCCCGGCGTAGACGGAGTCTTGATTGCCGTCACGGATCAGACCGCGGTCGCTGTGGGCCGCATAGCGCAGGGTCAGAGTCATGGCCGTAATTCGAGGGAAGTGCGGCCGATCCGGATCGGCACGCCGAGGGGTACGGGGGTTGGTCCGGTGACCTTAGCGCGATCGAGGTACGTGCCGTTAGTCGAGCCGAGATCCTCGACGAACCACTGGCCCTCGCGCGGTAGGAGTCTCGCGTGCCGCGCGGAGGCGTAGTCGTCGGTGATGACCAGGGTGGAGTCCTCGGCCCGACCGATGGTGATCTGCGCTTCACCGAGGGTGATGCGGGTACCGGCCAGCTGACCGGCGGTGACCACCAGCTGGTGGGCCGCCCTACCCCGCTTCGCCTTCGCCGGTTTGGCCGCCTGCCCCGTCGAGGCGCCAACCGCGCGCGGTGCCGCCACCAGGCGACCGGATCGGGCTCCCGCGAAAAGATCTCGGCGGATAACGCCGACCACCGTGAACACGAAGATCCACAGCAGGATCAGGAACCCGAACCGGGCAACGGTGATGACCAGTGCCGGCAAGGCGGCTCAGCCGTCCACGCGGAAGGTCAGCGTCGTGGTGCCGAGCTGGACCATGTCACCGGGGTTCAGCGCGACGGCGGAGACCCGCTGCCCGTTGACCATGGTGCCGTTGGTGGAACCCAGATCGGTCAGCACAACCTGGCCGCCGTCGAAATCCAGTCGGGCGTGTCGCCGGGAGATACCGACGTCGGGCAGGCGCAGGTTCGCCTGGTCGCCGCGACCGATCACCGTCGACCCCATCTGGAGCGGGTAGGTGCGCCCGTCACCGGAGACCAGCCGCACGTTGCGACCGCCACCGTGCCCGGGCGGCGGGCCGTAGCCGCCACCCTGGTCGTACGCGGGGTAGGCGGGCGGACCGGCGTCGTAGCCGGGCGCCGACACCGGGGCGACCTCGCCGCCGGTGTAGACCTCGGCGGTGACGCGGAACATTCCCGTGTCCAGGCCCTCGCCCCGCTCGATCTCCACGATCACGTCGCCGTAGACCGTCCAGGCCTGCTCGCCGATGAACTCCGCCTGCGACTGGGCCAGCTCCTGGGCCAGCGCGGCGGCGTACGGCGCCAGACGACTGTGGTCGAACGGCGAGAGATCGATCACGTAGCGGTTGGGCACCAACGTGCGCCCACCGGCCAGGATCGCCTTGTGCGCCTCGGCCTCCCGCTGCATGGCGTTGAGGATCTCCACGGGGTGGACCACCCCTTTGAAGACCTTGGCGAAAGCCCCTTCGACCAGGCCTTCTAGACGCTTCTCGAAGCGTTGCAGCACGCTCACCGGCTCCTCCTCGGGTCCCGAGGACATGATGGTATCCGGCCGGCGCGCGCGCAGCTCACACGCCGCTCGGCCGCCTGCTCCCGGCCCGTTCGGAAGGACCGGGACAGCCGTGCTAATCTTTCGTCCGCCACGAACGGTAACCGCTCGTGGCGAGCGTCTGGGACAGCGTAGTATTCCCGGGGCCTGTTGGAGACAGCGGGTTCGGGGCGGCTACAGTCTCCCGGGTTGTGCCACGGGGATGTGGCGGAATGGCAGACGCGCACGGTTCAGGTCCGTGTGCCCGAAAGGGCGTGGGGGTTCAACTCCCCCCATCCCCACCAAAAGGCGAGGGCTCCGCTTGATGCGGGGCCCTTCCGTCATATCGGGGCGTGCCGGGCGTCACGCTATGCTCCGATGGTTTCTGCCTCCGATGGACCAGGAGTGGCGTGTGAGTGTCGCGTTGGTGACCGGGTCGGGCGGTCTGATCGGCTCCGAGGCGGTCCGGCACTTCGCCGGCCTCGGTCTGGACGTCGTCGGCATCGACAACGACATGCGCCGGTACTTCTTCGGAGAGGACGGCTCCACCTCGTGGAGCCTGGAGCGGCTCGGCCGTGACCTCGGTAACTCCTACACCCACTACGCGGTGGACATCCGGGACCGGGACGGCCTGGAGCAGGTGTTCAAGAAGTACGGCTCGGACATCGCCGTGGTGATCCACAGCGCCGCGCAGCCCAGCCACGACTGGGCGGCCAAGGAGCCGTACACGGACTTCGACGTGAACGCCGGCGGCACCCTCAACATCCTGGAGAACACCCGTCGGCACGCGATCGACGCGCCGTTCATCCACTGCTCCACCAACAAGGTGTACGGCGACCGGCCCAACAGCCTGCCGTTGATCGAGCTCGAGACCCGGTACGAACTGCCCGAGGACCACCGCTGGTACGAGGGCATCACCGAGGAGATGTCGATCGATCACTCGTTGCACTCGGTCTTCGGCGCCTCGAAGGTGGCCGCCGACGTGATGGTGCAGGAGTACGGCCGCTACTTCGACATGAAGACCGCCTGCTTTCGGGGCGGCACCCTGACCGGCCCGGCCCACTCGGCCGCCGAGTTGCACGGATTCCTGGCGTACCTGATGCGCTGCGTCATGGAGGGTCGGACGTACAACCTGTTCGGCTACAAGGGCAAGATGGTCCGCGACGCGATCCACTCGCACGACGTGCTGACCGCGTTCGAGGCGTTCTTCCGGGCGCCCCGCTCGGCCGAGGTCTACAACCTCGGAGGCGGTCGGCACTCGAACACCTCCCACATCGAGGCGTTCGCGATCGCTCAGGAGATCACCGGCCGCGAGGCGCAGATCAACTACGTCGAGCAGAACCGCACCGGCGACCACCAGTGGTACGTGAGCAGCATGGCCCGGTTCGAGGCGCAGTACCCGGACTGGAAGATCACCTACGACGTGCCGATGATCCTGCGGGAGATCTACGAGGCGAACGTGGACAAGTGGGTGCCCCAGCCGTGACTCGCCAGACCAAGCGCAACGTGCTCGGCGTCCTCGTCGACGCCACCGACTACGCCTCGGCGACCGACGCGGTGGTGACCGCGGCGCACGAGCGACGGCCTTTCGCGCTGACGGCGCTGGCCGTGCACGGCGTGATGACGGGGGTGCTCGATCCGGCGCACAACGCCCGGTTGAACTCCTTCGACCTGGTCACCCCGGATGGGCAGCCGGTGCGCTGGGCGCTCAACCTGCTGCACGACGCCGGGCTCACCGACCGGGTCTACGGGCCGACGCTGACGCTGCACGTGCTCTCCCGGTTCGCCGACGAGGGTCTGCCCGTCTACCTGTACGGCTCGACCGAGGAGACGCTGGCCAAGCTGATCCCGGCGTTGGAGCGGATGTTCCCGGCCCTGAAGATCGCCGGGGTGGAGCCGTCGAAGTTCCGCGCGGTCCAGCCGGGCGAGGACGCGGAGATCGCCGACCGGATCCGGTCCAGCGGCGCCCGGCTCGTCCTGGTCGGGCTCGGCTGCCCGCGCCAGGAGGTCTTCACGTACGCCATGCGCCCGCTGCTGGACATGCCGATGATGGCGGTCGGCGCCGCGTTCGACTACCACGCCGGGCTGCTGCGCCAGCCTCCGCCGTGGATGCAGCGCGTCGGCCTGGAGTGGTTCTGGCGGCTTAGCCTGGAGCCGAAGCGGCTGTGGCGTCGCTACGTGATCCTCAACCCGGCCTACCTGGCTCGGCTCGCCGGCCAGAAGACCGGCCTGTGGAAGCCCCGCCCGCCGGCCCCGGCGACCGAGCGGCCGGCGACCTTCGCGGTCTGACAACCGATCAGGTACGACACGAGGCCCCACCGGGATCGTCCGGATGGGGCCTCGTCCCTGGGGAACAGGTCAGACGGTCAGGGTCCAGCTGGCGATGTAGCCGGTGTCCGCTGAGTAGACGTCGCGCACCTGGAGTCGCCAGGTGCCGTCCGCGGCTTCGCCGGACAGGTTGACCGTGTACGTGGTGTTCACGTTGTCGGCGCTGTCCGAGCTGCTGCTGTCCTTCAGCCGGTACGAGCTGCCGTCCGGGGCGAGCAGGTCGATCACCAGGTCACCACGGTAGGTGTGCACGATGTTCACCGCCGCCGTGGAGGCCGACGAGGCGTTGCGGCCACAGCCGGAGATGGGGACCATGGCGGTCACCGCCGCGCCGGCGTCCGGGATCGTCAGCGCGGCGCCGTTGGTGCCGCTGCAGCCGGTGGGCGGCGGGGTGGTGCCGCCGCTGCCCACGTAGAGCAGCAGGTTCGGTGAGCCCGAGCCGACATTGCTGATCACGTTCGGGGTGGCGTTGGACACCAGCTGGTTGCGTACCTGAGCCGGGGTCCAGCTCGGGTTGACGCTCGCCACCAGAGCCGCCGCCCCGACCACGTGCGGTGTGGCCATCGAGGTGCCGCTGATCGTGTTGGTCGCGGTGTTGCTGGTGTACCAGGCCGAGGTGATCGACGAGCCGGGCGCGAAGATGTCCAGGCAGCTGCCGATGTTGGAGAACGACGAGCGGGCATCCGTGTTGGTGGTCGAGCCCACCGTGATGGCCTCCGCGGTCCGCGCCGGCGAGGTGTTGCAGGCGTTCGCGCCGTTGTCGTTGCCGGCCGCGAGACCGTACGTGACGCCGGAGGCGATCGAGTTACGGACGGCGGTGTCCAGCGAGCTGTTCGCTCCGCCGCCGAGGCTCATGTTCGCCACGGCGGGCTTGATCGCGTTCTGGGTGACCCAGTCGACGCCGGCGATCACACCGGCGCTGGTGCCACTGCCGGAGCAGTTCATCACCCGTACGCCGACCAACTGGACGGCCTTGGCCACGCCGTACGTCGAGCCGCCGACAGTGCCGGCGACGTGCGTCCCGTGCCCGTTGCAGTCGTCGGCCGACCCGCCGTCCACCGCGTCGTAGCCGGAGGTGGCCCGGCCACCGAAGTCGTTGTGGGAGAACTTGATGCCGGTGTCGATGATGTAGGCGTGCACGTTGCTCGCCGTGTTCGGGTACGTGTAGGAGTTGTCCAGCGGCAGGTTGCGCTGGTCGATGCGGTCGAGACCCCAGGACGGCGGGTTGGCCTGCGTTCCGGAGATGGACACGGTGTGGTTCTGCTCGACGTACGCGACGGCCGGGTCGGCGGCGATCCGTGCCGCTGCCGACGCGCTGACGGTGACCTCGAAGCCCCGCAGTGCGGTGCCGTAGGTGCGGGCGATCTTTCCGCCGTGCCGGGCGGTAAGCCGTTGCGCGGTGTCACCGACCCGGTTGGGCGCCACGGTGCTGTCCTTGAGGACGACGATGTAGCTGTCCGGCACGGCGGTGGCTCCGCCAGCCTCCCGTACGACGCCCACCGGCTCGGCGGCCAGAGCCGGGGCACCGACGGCCAGCACGGTCGCGGTGGCCACCCCGACAAGTGCGGACCTGAGTGGAAGACCCATCTCCCTACCTCCCTCCGACCGGCGTCGAAGCGCGACCACCGGCTTTTCCAATCGACGCTTGCCGATCTCGCTGAGAGTAGGTCGGCCGGTCCGACAGATAAACATGTCGAAACGTCCATCACCCGGATGGGATGCCCCCTACGGGATCGGCTTCCGGGGCCAACGGGGGTCCGGCCCGGATTCGCCGCGCCGGCGGACGGGAAAGACTCTCCGACATGGAGAGTCAGCTCACCATCCTGTTGCCGGTCGCCGCCGTCTGGCTGGCCGCCGGGGTCCTGGCCGACCGACTGCCCCGGCTGCGCGACGCGCGTGCGCTTCGTCGGCGTACCGGATGGTTGCTGGCGCTCGCGCTGGTCGGCGTCGCGCTGATCGCGGCGGTGGCCATCGGCGGCTTGTCGAGCGCCGGCACCGCACCGATCGATCATGCCGCGGCCGGGCTCACCCTCGCCACGGGGCCGGCGCTCGTGGTGGCCGTCTGCTCGGTACGTCGAATCCGCCGCCTGCGGGCCGGGGCCGGCGCGTTCGACACCGCACCCGGCACGCCCGCCCCGCACGGGCTGCGTGCCGCCGCGGCCCACCCGCTGGTCGGCGTGCCGTTGCAGGTAACCGCCCTGGCGACACTGCCGGCGGTGATCGCGGCAGCCGGCGCGGACCTCGGCGCCGAACCCGGGGTCACCGGACCGGCGATCACCGTCGGCGCACTGGCGGTGGCGACCATCGGCGTCCGACACGCGCTGCGGCACAGCCGGCTCATCGAGCGGGCGCAGCCCGCCACCGCCACGCGGTCAGCGCGAGCGGCCGGCCCCCTGCACGTATAGGAGCTCCAGGATCGCCCGGGTCGCCTCGAACCAGCGGTCCAGCCAGCCGGGCGGCGGCACGCTGCCCTTCGGCGGCAGCTCCAGCAGCAGGCCACGCAGCAGCGGGTGATCGGCCAGCGAACTGGTGGGCTCGATCGGCCAGCCGTCCGGGGGGAACGACGGCTCTACCAACGGGTTAGGGTCCAGCGACGGCAGCGAGAGCGGCGGGTCCATCGGCTCCGGGTCCGACACCTCCCGCCCGTCCAGCTCCTGGTCGGTCGAGACCACCTCGGTCAGCACGGTGTCTCGACGCGCCCCGCGGTACTTGCCACCGAAGCGCTCCGGCTTGGCCGGACCGTTGGTGAGGTTCTCTGAACCGATCGTCGTCATCCGTCTCGCCTGCCTCGCTCGGTTGCGGGTCGGTGCGGCGGGTCGTCGACCAGGCCGCACCGACGGGTTCAACGACGCGGGCCCGCTCTGGCGACGGGAATCCCGGCGGAACCTGGCAGCGGTCGGGCCGGCGGAGCGCGGACATGGAACGTCCCCGCCCGGTCGAGGACCGGACGGGGACGTTCATCGACCACTCGGTCAGGCCGAGCCCAACACACCACCCCTGGCTCCGGCAACGAAGGCACGCCAGTCACCGGGAGCGAAGACCAGGGCCGGACCGGCCTTGTCCTTCGAATCCCGGACGCCGACCGCACCGGTCACGTACGCCACTTCCACGCAGTTGTCGCAGTTGGGCCCGCTCTTCGAGCTCTTGAACCACGTCGCCTGCGTCAGGTCCACGGGGAACCTCTTGGTCGCCATTTCGGCTCCTCTGCCAGTTTTGCGATGTGTGCGACGGACTCCTCCGGACGAATGGCCGCAGCGCGGATGTGATCGAAGATGAAGCTGTACTTCTGCAGTTCGTCGCTCTTCTCAAGGAAAAGCCCACCCGTGGCGTTCTCCGCGTACACAACATCCGGATCACCGGGCTCAGGGAAGCTGAGGATCGTGAAGGTGCCGTCCATGCCGGCGTGCGCACCCACCTCGAAGGGGAGGATCTGGAGCGTCACGTTCGGCAACTCGGCTACCTCGACCAACCGCCTGAGTTGGCCGCGCATCACCTCGTCCCCGCCCACCGGCCGACTTACCACCGCCTCATCGAGCACCACCCACAGATCGACCGGATCGTCCTGGGTCAACAACGACTGACGGCCCAGACGGACACGCACCCTTTGATGTACCTGATCGGCCGTGAAGTCCGGACGGGCGGCGCGGATCATCGCCCCGGCGTACTCCTCGGTCTCCAACAGGCCGGGGACGACCTGCTGTTCGTACGCCCGGATGGAGCTGGCTGCCGCCTCCAGGCCGACGTACGCCCCGACCAGCACCGTGCTGTACGGATGCCACCAGCCCTTCTGTCGGGCTTCCCGGGCGATCTGCACGAGTTCGTCGCTCTCGGCGCCCACGACGCCGTAGATCCGCAGCATGTCCCGCACGTCGCGCGGGGTGGCCGTGGTGTGGCCCGTCTCTATTCGGGAGACCTTGGACGCCGAGCACTCCAACTGCTCGGCCACCACCTCGATGGTGATCCCCGCCGACTCCCGCTGCCGGCGCAGCTCGGCACCGAGCCGTCGCCGTCTGATCGTCGGGCTGCGCCGTTCACTCATTGCGCGGCCTCGGCATTTCTGGCTCTCGCCGCTGGTTGCTCGACCCCACTCTCGGGCTACCTCCGGTCGACGCGCCCACTGGTTGCCGCTCGCCGGGGGCGCGACCGTCGACCGGCGAGCGTTCGCGACGAGGGGTGGTGCCGGTCATCGGCCGGCCGCGACGGGCGAAACCGGCCCTCAGTGTGCCGCCCACACGCGGATCGCTTCAAGCGCCGCTTTGCGTGGCGAACTCACGTATCGGCAAAAGTCGACGTGCAACTTGCATGAAGCACGTCGCTGATGCACTCTGTCCGTATGGCTCGGATCACTCAGCGTTCCGGTCCGCTCTCCGGGAGTGGTGAACCCACTGACCCCGGGCAGCCGGACGGCACGCCGGCCCGGCCAGCGACACCCGGACCTGCGCCGGGGTAAAGACCCCACCGCTGCAAGCCAGCTGACTGCGGCGGTGGGCGCGGTTCCCGGCAGCAGTCAGGTGATGGTCGGGTGGCGGCACGCCACCAGCGGGTACGGCCCGACCACCACCAACACCAGACGGTCCACGAGGCGCGATCCCGCAACCGGGCCGAGACATCCCAGACCAGTCACCGCCGGCATCCCGCCGGCTTACCCTCCCCAGGAGCCCATGTGCTTCCCCGCTCCGGTGACGTTCTGCACGTGACTCGCGCGGCGAGTGTCCAATTCCTCAGACCGATCATGTTCCGGGTGATCCGGGTGCTCGACTGGCCGACCTACGACGGTTGGCTCTGGCTCGACGGCTACGAGCTCAACGCCGGCGGCGACGCCGTCAACCGTCGGTCGATCTTCGTACAGCGGGAAGGGCTGCAACAGGTGCAGGCCGCGCCGGTGCCCCGCCCGCACACCGTACGGACCCGGCGACCGGTTACCCGTACGCCGGTCAGAGTCGGCTGACCAGCGCGATCCGCCGCGGGTAGGCGTGCCGTCGCCATAGAATCAGTACGCCCACCCCGGCACCGTTCCAACCGCACGTCCAGGACCCTGAGCCTGGGATGGTCATGGTCAATCAGCCCGCCGTGCGGCGGCACCACCGCTGGAGTATCACCTACGCTCTCGGACTACTCGCCCTCCTCGGGGCCCTGACCATCGTCGTGGTCCTGGTCCACGATCCGGCGTCGTCGTCCACCCGGCTGGCCGTTCCGGTACCGGCGCCGGAGATCACCGTGGCCGGCTCCGATCCGCCCGTGGACGAGTACGGCTGGATCGGCGCCGACATCCCCGACGGGTACGCCGGGGCGGCGGCCGACGCGACCGGCCCGGCCACCGGTTCCGGTGCCGGCGGTCAGGCCGACGGCCAGCAGGCACTCGCCGGGACGACGTCGGGCAGCCACCACGGCACCGACGTACGCCGGTCGCTCTTCTGGTCCGGGATCTCCGGCCTCACCATCTCGCTCGCCGGCCTCGGCCTCGTCGGCACCCGCCGCCGAAGGTGGTGATAACCGGTCACGGCGTGGCCGTCGCCGTCGGGCTCGGGCTGGTCGACGTGCCGGGCGGCGACGGCCGGGCCTGGGAGATCACCACCAGCACCTCCTGGTCGGTCGGCACCAGGGTGCCGGCCTCCGGATCGGTCCGCACCACCGTGCCCGGCGGCAGCTCCGACGAGCGGTACACCACCCGGTAGCTCAGGCCCAGTCTCTCCAGCAGTCCTTCGGCGGTCGACTGCGGAAGGCCGGTCAGCGGCGGCACCGGTATCTGCGCTTCCTCGGTGGTCGCCGCCGGGCTGCTCGGCGTCGCGCTGGTGGGCGCCGCCGACGTCGGGGCGCTGCTGCTCGGCGCGGCGGTGACGCTGGCCGGCGGGACGGACGGCGTGGTCGGGTCGTCGGGGTCGTCCTCCCGCGCGCTCAACACCACCCACAGGGCCGCACCGAGCAGGGCGGCGAACAACAACGCGAGTACGCCCCAGAGGATCGGCAGCCACCACCGACGGCCGCCCTGCTCCTCCACGTACCAGTCCGCAGACGGCTCGGCCGGTCGAGGTGCCCGTACCTCGGCCCGCCCCGACCACGACGGTGGCGTCGACCGCTCCGCCGGCATCCGCGTCGTCCGGTCCGCCGAAGACGCAGACGCGGCCCGGTCAATGGGCATCGTCTCGTCCGGCGAAGCGCCACCGCCTGACGCGGCCCGGTCGATGGGCATCGTCTCGTCCGGCGAAGCGGTCGGTTGCGGCGGCGGTGGGCGGTCGCCGCCGGCAGGCGGCAGAGGGCGCGTGCGGTCGTCGTCGGGTGTCCCGGCGGGCGGCTCCTGGCGGTCGTCGCTCATCGCACGTCCCTTCCCGAACCGGGCGGGCGCCCTGGCCCTCGACGTCAACCTAACCGCCCAGGTCGACATCGGCCGGTATCGGTGGCACGAACCGCGTGCCGCCGGCGGGTCGGGGCCGCTCGGGTCAGGAGGTGGGCTTCGCGGTCGGCTGGCTCGGTGGGGCCGCCGCGCCGCACCAGATGCTGACCTCGTCGTTCCAGCGGGCCGGACCGTCCTCGGCCGGTTCCTGCCGGCTGACCTTTCCACTGCGCCCGCTGCGGTAACTCGGGTAGAGCCCCTCTTCGACCAACTCTTCCGCTGCCTTGGCGCAGTCGTCGCCGACCACGTCCGGCACTTCGGCGGCGGGCGGTGGCCCAGCGATCTGCAGTTGAACCGTGGTGCCCCGGGTCACCGGAGTACCCACCGCCGGCGAGGCGCTCACCACCGTGCGTCCGGTGCCGCCGCCGAAGACCAGCCGCCAACCCAACCGTTGTTTACGCAGCATCTCGCGCGCCTGGAGGAAGTCGGCCCCGACCACCGGGGGCACGGTCAGCCCGGTCCCCTTCGTCGCGGAGGCGGTCGTGCGGGGAGCGGACGGGGTGGTCCGGCCGGTGGTCGGCCGAGACGAGGTGGCCTCCTCGGTCGGTGTACCTGCCGTGGTGGCGACCGCCTGCGGGGTCGTCGGGGACTTGTCGTCCTCGCCGGCCAGCAGCCAACCGCCGGTCGCGCCGACCACGGCGAGGAGCACCGCGACCAGTCCGCCACCGAGCAGCACGCCAGCTCGGCCGCCGTCACCGCCGTCCCGGCCACCGGAGGATTCCTGCCGACCCGTGTTCGCGTCCGTCATACCGTCCACCGCCTCATCACCGGCGACCGTACCGTTCGCCGCCCACCACGTTGCGCCGACGGTCCGTACCGGCGGGTCACTGCGACTCGCCGCACCGACGACGGGACGTTACGCTGCCCGGCATGGCCAGACGGGGCTGGGGAGTATCGATCGCGACGGCGGTCGGGGTCGCTGCCGGCGCGGGCGCCGCGCAACTGGGCTTCGGCTACGGGCTCGGCGTCATCACCTGGACGCCCACCGAGGCCGGGTCCAACGGCACGGCCTGGGCCGACGGCCTCGCCTGGGCCACCTGGCTCGCCGCCAGCTCCACTGTGCTGGGAGCTGTCTGCGCGCAGCGACTGCACCAGCGTGCCGCGCCCACGCCGACGACCGGCGCCCCACCGGCGAACGAGGCTGACCTGCCGCAGTCGCCGGCGCTCACGCCGGGCCAACCGACCCGGCCCGAGGGCGCCGACGTGGCGCAGGATCGGCCGGTCATCGATCGGGCCGAACCGGTGCCCGTCGAGCACCCCGGCCTGTTCCGCCGGCTGTCCCTGGCGCTCGGCGCCGGGCTCGGTGGACTGGTCACCGTACTGCTGGTCGCCGTACCGGCTCGGGTCGCCGCAGGTGCCGACACCGGCGCGCCGCAGCGGGTCGCGGCCCTGCACGCGGCGCTGGGAATCCTAATCGGCGTCCTCGTCGCGCTCTGGGCGCTGCGTTCCCGCACGGTCGCGGTGAACATCACCGCGACGGCCGCCTGGCTGTGGCTGCTCGCCGTGGTCTCGGTCATCGACGGTGTACGCGTCGGACGCGGGCTGACCGGCGCCCAACTTGGCACCTGGCAGCTCGACCCGGACCACGGGCGGTACTGGATCGGAGGCCAGATCTACTGGCCCGGCGCGCTGCTGGCGCTCGTACCCGCGCTTCTGATCGGCGCCCTCGCCGCCCGCGGCGCCGCGCGTCCGGGCGGACACCGGGTGGGCGCGGCGGCCTCCGGTGCGGCCGGCCCGCTGCTCGTCGCGCTCGCCTACCTGACCACCGTGCCGAGGTGGGCGGCCCCCGGCCCGGCACAGTTCTCGACCCAGCTCATCGCCCCGTACGCGGTGATCGCCGGGGTCGGCGGCTCGATACTTGTCGCTCGACTCGCCGAGCGGGCCGGTCACCAACGTGCCGCCGACCGCCGACCGAACGCCCCGGCCGCCGGTCCGGACGCCGCCTCGACGGGTGCATCCGCGAACCCCGAGTCGGGCGACGTGTCCGACCCGACGTCGACCGCTTCGACCGGCCGACGCGACCCGGCGTCGGCCCCTCCGGCCGGCTCACCCGGCTCGACGTCGGCCTCTTCGGCGGACTTCACCCGGGCCGGAGGGCTCCCGACCGAACGGACGACGCCCACGAGAGAGGGCGCGGCGGACGCCGGGCGATCCGGACGCCGCGCCCGCTCGGTGACCGACGCCGCGGCCGGCACGGCAACCCGACGCGGCAGGACGCCGTCGACACCGACAAGCCCGCCCGGGGACCAGCCAACCGACGCGACCACGACCGCACCCCGCGTCCCGGCCCCCCGCCGCAACCCCGACGCCGCACTCTCAACCGACGCCGCACCGTCAACCGACGCCCCAACCGCGCCCCGAGCCCGCCCACCCCGCCGCCCCACCACCTGACCCCCACCGCCACCCACCCCGTCCCTCCCCGCGCGCACCCGACCGAGCTGAGTCGATCATGAAGTTATTGCCGCGACACGCCGAGGCGGCTGGCAATAACTTCATGATCGACAGGTTGAGGCGGGGTGGGGGCCTGAGGGGGTGGGGGGTGGTTACTGGACGGGCCAGGTGTGGACTGGTTCGTTGGTGCGTTGGAGTTCGGCGTAGCGCTTGACCATGTGGTGCAGGGCTGCCGGGCGGTCCATGCCGTGGTGGCGCTCCGCCGCCCAGACCGCCTCGGTCTGCCAGACGGAGCCGTTGCGACCGGTACGGCACCGCTGCTCGATGATGCCGAGCAGCCGGTCCCGTTGCGCCGGCGCGACGCCGAAGCCGTCCAGTCCGGTCGCGGCGACGGGCAGCAACTGATCGAGTACGAGCTTGGTGACCGGCACGTCACCGACTCCGGGCCAGTGCAGCACGGCGTCCAGACCACGGCGGGCCGCCGAGTGGAAGTTCTCTTCGGCCGAGGAGAAGGTGAGCTGACTCCAGATCGGTCGGTCGGCCTCGGCCAGACCACGGACCAGCCCGAAGTAGAAGGCCGCGTTGGCCAGCATGTCCACCACGGTGGGACCAGCGGGCAGCACACGGTTCTCCACCCGCAGGTGCGGGCGGCCGTTCATGATGTCGTAGACCGGGCGGTTCCAGCGGTAGACCGTGCCGTTGTGCAGCCGCAGCTCGCTGAGTTGGGGCACCCCGCCGGCGTGCAGCACCTCCACCGGGTCCTCGTCCTTGCAGATCGGCAGCAGTGGTGGGAAGTACCGGACGTTCTCCTCGAACAAATCGAAGATCGAGGTGATCCACCGCTCGCCGAACCAGACCCGGGGGCGTACGCCCTGGGCCTTGAGTTCCTCCGGACGGGTGTCGGTGGCCTGCTTGAACAGGGCGATCCGGGTCTCGGCCCAGAGTTGGCGGCCGTAGAGGAAGGGCGAGTTCGCCCCGACCGCCACCTGCACTCCGGCGATGGCCTGGGACGCGTTCCAGTAGTCGGCGAAGCTGTCCGGCGCGACCTGGAGGTGGAACTGGAGACTCGTGCAGGCCGCCTCGGGGGCGATCGAGTCGGTGTGCGTCCGCAACTGCTCGACGCCACGGATGTCGAGTTCGATGGCCTCGCCCCGGGCGCCGACGATCTGGTCGTTGAGGACCCGGTAGCGCTCGTTGGTGGAGAGGTTGTCCTCGACCAGGTGCCCCTCGGTGAGGGTGGGCAGGATGCCGACCAGGACGATGTTCGCGTCGGACCTGGCCGCGCGCTCGTCGGCCCGGGAGAGGCTGCTGCTCAGGTCGTGTTCGTAGTCGGCGAACCCGGCGCCCTCGATCAGCCGGGGCTCCGCGTTCAACTCCAGGTTGAACTGCCCCAACTCGGTCTGAAAGAGCGGATCGGCGATCTCGGCGAGGATCTCCTCGTTGCGCATCGCCGGCTCGGCCGCCGAGTCGACCAGGTTCAGCTCGATCTCGAGGCCGGTCATCGGCCGGTCGGCGTCGAACCCGAAGTCGTCGAGCATCAGGGCGAAGACGTCGAGGCACCGCCGGACCTTCTGCCGGTAGCGGACGCGGTCCTCCCGGGTGAAGGCGCCCTGCGAGACGTCCCTGCCCATGTGTCCTCCCGACAACCGGCGCGGTCGGGATTCTGCCGTCCCGGAAGCGCATTGTGAACCATCAACGGTAAGAGCGCTCGCCTGGCCGGGGCCAGAGGCCGACGACGGTGATCCGACGCCGGCCGAGTGGATTCGCTCGTGGCGCCATCTCTACCCCGTCGCCGCCACGGCGGACCCCACGGAGGCAAGAACAAGTCGTGACAATTCACACGCGCTCGGCACGGACGACGCCGGGCCCGCGCCGACGTGCGGCGCGGGCCCGGCGTACGGGTGATCCGTGGGATCAGGCCTGGCGGACGGCCTCGCCCTCGATCTCGATCTTGATCTTCTTGCCGACCAGCACGCCGCCGGTCTCCAGGGCGACGTTCCAGGTCAGACCGAACTCCTCGCGGTCGATCTCGGTGCTCGCGGAGAAGCCGAAGATGTCCTGGCCGAACGGGCTGCGGCCCACGCCCTCGAACTCGACCTCCAGCTCGACCGGACGGGTGACGCCCTTGACGGTCAGCTCACCGTCGAGCACGAACTCGTTGCCCTTGCGGGACTTGACGCCGGTGCTGCGGAACTCCAGGGTCGGGAACTGCTCCGCGTCGAGGAACTCAGGGCTGCGCAGGTGCGCGTCCCGGTCGTCCTGAGTGGTGTCGATGCTGGCGGCCTGGATGGTCGCGACGACCGAGGACTGCAGCGGTTCCTCGGCGATGGTGATGGTGGCGGTCGCCTCGTTGAACTCACCGCGGACCTTGCTCACCATCATGTGCCGGGCGACGAAGCCGACCCGCTTGTGCGCCGCGTCCAGCACGTAGGTGCCGGCCGCCGGGATGGTGAGACCGTCCCAGTCGCGGGTAACCGCGTCGATGCTGCTGGTCATGACTGGTGTCCTCCAGAGGATTGTTTAGTAGCCCAACGACTGCTTAAGCAAATATAACCTCAACAACATTCCCCGTGTCAAGTACTGGTAGGGTTAACGAGTGACCAACGTGTTCGACGACCCCCGGATCACTGCGGTTGGCCTCCTGTACGAGGCCCACGCCGGGCTCTCCGCCCGGTTCGCCGCCCAACTCGAGGAGCACGGCCTCTCCCAGGTCGAGTTCGAGGTGATCACCCGACTGGCCCGCTCGCCCGGCAACCAGCTACGGATGACCGACCTCGCCGCACAGACCTCACTGTCCACCAGCGGGGTGACCCGGGTGGTGGACCGGATGGAACGCGACGGACTGCTCACCCGTCGAGCATGCCCGAACGACCGCCGCAGCTCGTACGCGGTGGTCACCGCCTCCGGAATGCAGCGGCTCGACGAGACGCTGCCCGGGCACCTGCGGATCATCGAACAGTGGTTCACCGGCCAACTCGAACCCGAGGCGCTGGCGGCACTGCTCGACGGCCTGCGGCGGGTGCGGGACGCGGTCCATCCTGGCGCGACCGCCGGCAGTACCGAGCAGGAGACGGCCGACGACTGCGACCCGACCTGACCGTCGGCCCGCAGGAAGGGCTTCCGGGCGGTACCGGCAGAAGGACCGGCAGAACTGACCCCCGAGACCGGACAAACCTCTTGAAAAACACCAACTTCCCCGGCAACGGTGGCAGGCTTTCGCCCACCGGGGAATCACCGGGGGGTGACGGCGCGGGCGAACAGCGAGGGGTAGCACCAAGGGGGCTCTTCGCCCGCGCCACTCTCCATCCGGCGGTCCATCGAGGCCGACCGGCCACCGCTCACCGTTCGGTGGCTCCACCCCGCGCGGCGATCAGCGCGTAGAGCAGCCCGGACTCCTGCGGCAGCAGTCGGATCCCGGTGTCCTCGCAGACCTGGTCCAGACGATCGAGGACCGTCGGATCCCCGGTGCTCGCGGCGAGGCCCACCAGCGCCTCCACGACGTCCCGGCGATCGTGACCGGCCTCGACGGCGGCCGCGAACCACTCGGCCGCCAACTCCCGATCACCCCGGTGCAGCGCCAGGTTCCCCTCGATCAGCGCGCAGATCCCCGCCTCCGGTCCGCTCCACGACAACACAGTGTCGTCCGACCGTGGTCGCGGCAGTCCGACCCGCTCCATCCACTGCCGTCCCGGCACGGCGACGGTCGCCTCGGCGCCGCCGGCGCGCAGCTCGGTGAGCACCTCGGTCGCCTCGGCGGCACGGCCGTCCTGAGCGAGCGCCAGACCGACCGTGCCGAGCACCCGACGACGATGTCCCGGGTCGCCCAGCTCGAACAGCGCCGCCACCGCACGCCGCCCCTGGTCGACGGCGTCGGCGTACCGGCCCTCCAGGCGGGACACCTCGGCCCGGTTGGCCCAGGCCAGCACGCGCAACCGCTGCTCACCCCCCTCAGCCGCGAGCCGGTCCACGGCGGCCAGCCGCCGCCGTGCCGCCGCCAGGTCGCCGACGCGGATCTCGTGCCAGGCAAGGCTGTTCTGCGCCACCGCCAGATCACGCGTACGACCGTTGCGGGCGGCGAGCCGGAGCACCGCCTCGGCCTGTTCCCGCGCCTCGTCGTGCCCGCCGACGGTGGTCAGCAGAGCACCCAGCACCCCGCGCGCCTCCAACTCGCCGGTCACGTCGCCGGAGTGTCGGAAGATCTCCAACGCGGCGCGTGCCCTGGGTAACTCTTCTGCCTCAGCACCGTGTTCGGCCGCGAGCCGTGCTATCCCGAGGCTGGCCCAGCCGCGCAGGATCGGGTCCGCGTCGGCGGTTCGCGGGTCGGCCAGCAGACGTCGCAGCCACTGCCGCCCGGCGACGTCCCGGCCGCGGAAGCGCCACCAGCGGGGGAGGCAGGCGGCGAGCCGGAGCACGGTCAGGGGGTCATCGGTGGCCGCGTGGGCGAGCGCGGAGCTGATATCGCTGCTCAGCTGGTCGAGCCGGTGCACCGCGTCGAGCATCCGTGGGCCGGCCAGCTCGGCGGCGGTCCGCGCCACGAGGCGGGCGGTCACCTCCGCGTGCCGACGGCGTACGCAGGTCAGCTCACCGCCGCCGACCGCCTGCTCCACGGCGAAGTCACGGACCGCGTCGAGCAGGCGGAACCGGAACGGCCCGGTGCCGCGAACGCTCAGCAGGCCCAGCTCGACCAGGCGGTCCAACACCGGGACCGGATCGATGGCGACGGTCCCGTCCCGGTCGGCCTCGTCGGCGAGCATCTCCTCGGCCATCTCCACCGACCACCGGTTGCCGAACATGGCGAGTCGCCGCAGCGCGTCGCGCTCGTGCGGCGCGAGCAGGCGGTAGCTGGTCGCCACCGCGTCCCGCAGGGTCACCGCCACCGACGCCCGCGTGGCATCGGTGGCGTACGGACGGCGGGCCGCCGACTCCGGCCCGTCCCACCGGGCACGGGTCTCCTCGGCCGAGGTGGTCAGGTCGAGGACGCGGTCGCCGTACCGGTCGAGCAGTTCGGTGAGGTCGAGCAGCCGCCCCCGGGCGGCCATCAGCTCGATGGCCAGTGGCAGGCCACCCAGCCGGCGGACCAGGGCGGCCAGTGCCGGTAGCTCGTCGGGGCCGGGCGGTTCCCGACGGACCTGGGCGAGCCGTGCGATGAACAGCGCGACCGCTGGCCACGAGACGAGCGTGGCCGGACCGGATTGTTCGCCGTCCGGCGGCGGTACCTCGAGCGGGGCGACCGGCCAGACCCGTTCGCCGGGTAGCCCGACCGGATGCCGGCCGGTGACCAGCACCCGCAGCGACGGCAGTACGGTGCCCAACCGGTGGAGTGTCTCGGCCACCGGGCCGGGGGCGCGCTCAACGGCGTCCATGACCAGCAGCGCCCGCCGGCCGGCGAGGCGGGCGACCAGTTCCGGTAACCGGGCGGCGCCGAGGACGGTCATCGAGGCCGCGAGGACGTCCGGTCCGTCCGAGCCCTCGCCGACCAGCACGCCGGCCACACCGCCCGGATGCGCCCGTGCCGCCGCGTGGGCCACGGCGAGCGCGAGCGCGGTCTTGCCGACACCGGCCAGGCCGACGAGGCTGATCAGCCGTGGTCCGTGGTCCGCGGTCAGCATCGCGGCCAACTCGGTGACATCGCGATCGCGTCCGATCAGGGCGACCGGCGGCGGGAGGGCGACCGGCGCGTCGGCTCGGGTGGCTTGCGCCGTCGCGACGCCGACCGTGCCCGGGCCGACATCCGACGGCGGCTCGCCGCCGACGAGGCCGCGGGCCGTGGCCAGGAATGCCGCCCGGACGGGACCGGTCAACCCCAACGCCGTGGCGAGCAGATCGACGGTGGTGCGCTGTGGCCGGACCGACCGGCCACGCTCCAGATCCCGCACCGTCCGCACACCGACTCGGGCGCGGGACGCCAGTTCCGCCTGGGTCAGACCGGCGGCGCGTCGATGCGCACGGAGCAGCGCCGGCAGCCCGCTACGATCGGCCGGGCTCCGCGACCACCCATGATCCGGAGTCATGGGCACGAAGAGTACGGTTCGCCTCCGACCATCGGCAGTCGAACGTCGTCCTGCCGACGTCCGCTCGCCGATAATCCGACAGCGGAATGGTCGATCGACCGGGAGCGGTCGGTAACCCCCGGGATCGCCCGAGGGGTGGGATCAGAGGCCCAGATCCCGGGCGATGATCATGCGTTGCACCTCGCTGGTGCCCTCGCCGATCTCCAGGATCTTGGAGTCCCGCCAGAACCGGGCGACCGGGTACTCGTTCATGAATCCGTAGCCGCCGTGGATCTGGGTGGCCTCCCGGGCGTTGTCCACCGCGATCGTGCTCGCGTGCAGCTTCGCGATGGCGGCCTGCCGCTTGAACGGCTCGCCGGCAAGCATCCGGGCGGCGGCGTCGTAGTAGGCCAGGCGGGCGGTATGCGCCTTCAGCTCCATGTCCGCGATCTTGAACTGGATGGCCTGGTTGTCGCCGATCGGCCGGCCGAAGGCGTGCCGCTCCTTCGCGTACGTGATGGACTCGTCGACGCAGCCCTGGGCGAGGCCGACGGCCAACGCGGCGATCGCGATCCGACCCTCGTCGAGGATCCGCAGGAACTGGGCGAAGCCCCGACCCCGCTCGCCGAGCAGGTTGGCCGCCGGCACCCGGCAGTCGTCGAAGGTCAGCTCGTGGGTGTCCGAGGCGGTCCAACCGACCTTGGAGTAACCCGGAGCCACCGTGAATCCGGGCGTGCCGGTGGGCACGATGATCGTCGACAACTCCTTGGAGCCGTCCGGGTTGGTGCCGGTCACCGCCGTGACCGTCACCATGGCGGTGATGTCGGTGCCCGAGTTGGTGATGAACGCCTTCGACCCGTTGATCACCCACTCGTCGCCGTCCAGCACCGCGCGGGTCTGGGTGCCGGCGGCGTCGGAACCGGTGCCCGGCTCGGTGAGGCCGAAGCCGGCCAGAGCCTCCCCGCTGAGCAGCCGGGGCAGCCAGGTGGCCTTCTGCTCCTCGCTGCCGAAGCGGTAGATCGGCATCGCGCCGAGCGAGACGGCCGCCTCCAACGTGATAGCCACGCTGGAGTCGACCCGGGCCAACTCCTCCAGGGCCAGGCACAGCGCGAAGTAGTCGCCGCCCATCCCGCCGTGCTCCTCGTCGAAGGGCAGGCCGAACAGGCCCATCTTGCCCATCTGCCGGATCACCTCGTACGGGAATGTGTGCCGCTCGTAGTGCTCGGCGATCACCGGGGCGACCACCTCGCGGGCGAAGTCCCGCACGCTCGCCCGTAGCGCCGCTTGTTCGTCGGTGAGCCGGAAGTCCATCTCATCCTCCTGGTGGGACGGTGCCCTCGACGCTCGTGACGTCGAGACGGGTGGCTGTGCGGGTCAGACCGGGGTGACGCCGTGCCGCCGACGGGAGAAGGTGCGGTCCTTGGTACGCGCCGCCGCGAACCGGCGGACCAGCTCGTCCCGCAGGTCGTGCGGCTCGACGATGGCGTCCACCACCAGCTCGCTGGCGAGCCGGACAACGTCGATGTCCTGCTCGTACTCGGCCCGCTTGGCGGCCACGAAGGCGGCCCGCTCGTCCGCGTCCTCGATTGCCGCGATCTTGTTGGCGTAGACGGCGTTCACGGCGGCCTCGGCGCCCATCACCGCGATCTTGGCGCTGGGCAGCGCGATCGTCGCGTCCGGCTCGAACCCGGGCCCGGCCATCGCGTACAGGCCCGCGCCGTACGCCTTGCGGACGACCACGCAGATCTTCGGCACGGTCGCCTCGGAGATCGCGGTGATCATCTTGGCGCCGTGCCGGATGATGCCCTGCTTCTCCACCGCGCTGCCGACCATGAAGCCGGGAACGTCGCTGAGGAACAGCAGGGGCACGTTGAACGCGTCGCAGAGCTGCACGAACCGGGTGGCCTTGTCGGCCGAGTCGACGAAGAGCACCCCGCCCTTGAACATCGAGTTGTTGCCGACCACGCCGACGACCTGGCCGTCGAGGCGACCGAAGCCGATGGTCAGCTCCTTGGCCCACAGTGCCTGGATCTCGAAGAAGGAACCCTCGTCGAGCAGGCCCTTGACGTACCGCCGCATGTCGAACGCCTGCCGCTCGCTGGCCGGCACCAGCGCGGCGAGGTCGGCCTTCGCGGACGCGGCGACCGCCGGCGCGGCCGGCGGCGCCTGGGTCCAGTTCGCCGGCAGGTACGACAGGTAGGTCTTCACCACGTCGAGCGCGTCGGCCTCGGTCTTGCAGAGGAAGTGCCCGACGCCGGACTCGGTGGTGTGCACCTTGGCCCCGCCCATCGCCTCCAGGGTGGTCTTCTCGCCAGTGACCATCTCGACCATCCGGTCGGAGCCGAGATACATGCTGGCATTGCCGTCGACCAGCGCCACCACGTCGCAGAACGCCGGGATGTACGCCCCTCCGGCGGCGCTCGGGCCGAACAGCGCGCACACCTGCGGGATCGAGCCGGAGGCGCGGACCTGGTTCCAGAAGATCTTGCCGGCGCCGCGGCGGCCGGGGAAGAGGTCGACCTGATCGGTGATCCGGGCGCCGGCCGAGTCGACCAGGTAGACCATCGGGACGCCGGCCCCGTAGGCCCGCTCGATGATCCGGATGATCTTCTCGACGGTACGGGCGCCCCAACTGCCGGCCTTCACGGTGGAGTCGTTGGCCATCAGGCAGACCTGTCGGCCGTCGATCGTGGCGGTGCCGGTGACCACACCGTCGGCCGGCAGGCCGTCGGCGAGCGCGTTGGCGTAGAGGCCGTCCTCGACGAAGGAGCCCTCGTCGACGAGGAGCGCGACGCGTTCGCGGGCGAAGAGTTTGCCCTTGGCCTCGTTGGCCGCGTGGTACTTGTCCGCGCCGCCGGCCCGGGCCCGCTTGCGCAGTTGTTCCAGCGCCTCACCGTCGAGCGTCACGCCGACTCCCTCGCCCGTGTTGACCTGAACGATCGTTAGGCTATCGCATCCGCGCACCCTCCGGCGACCCATGCCGCACCGACGCTCCTTCGAACGAAACATTGAAATCTATGAATCTCTGTGGATAGGCTCCTGGCACCCCCTCTCGGATAGGAGTCAGCGATGACCTCACGACTCAGTCGGCTCGCCGTCGCGTTGGTCGCGACGGCAGGTGCCACGCTCGGCGTCACGGTCGCCAACCCCGCGCCCGCGTCCGCCGCGATGACCATCTGCTACAACACCAGCCAGGCAGGCGCCTACGCGGGCACCGCCAACCAGGCCGCCTCGATCTGGAACAACGCCACCGTCAACCTGACGCTCTCCGCGAACTGCGGCTCCAACCTGCGGATCTACCAGATCACCGGCGGCGGCTCGTACGCCGTGCGGACCAGCCTCGGCAACGGCCGGGTCTACATCGACACGCAGCAGGCGGCGCAGTACAGCCCGCTGCGGATCATGACCCACGAGATCGGGCACATCCTCGGCCTGCCGGACAACTACAACGGCAACTGCTCACTCCTGATGTCCGGCGGCAGCGCCGGCACCAGCTGCACCAACCCGTACCCGAGCACCGCCGAGGCGAACCGGGTCAGCAACCTGTTCGCCGGCACGTTCAGCGCGACCGACCGCAGCGCGGACATCTTCCGCGACAGCTGGCCGTCGGCGCTCACCACGGTGGGCTGACCGAACCCGCGCACCACGAAGGGGCCGGCAGCTCGCCGGCCCCTTCCGCGTGTCCTCAGCTCGGCATCGGCGTCAGTCGTGTACGCGGGCCCGCCCGCAGCACGCCGGACGGCAGCGTCTTGCCGAGCAGTTCCTCGGCCAACTCGGCCACCTCGATCAGGGCGTCCAGGTCGATGCCGGTGTCGACGCCCATGTCGTGCAGCATGTGCACCGCCTCCTCCGTCGCCAGGTTGCCACTCGCACCCGGCGCGTAAGGGCAGCCACCGAGACCGCCGACGCTCGCGTCGAACTCGATCACCCCCAGCTCCAGCGCGGTCAGCAGGTTGGCCAGCGCCGTACCCCGGGTGTTGTGGAAATGCAGCAGCACCGGCACGTGCGCGTTTCGGTCGCGTACCGCGGTCAGCAGCTCCCGGACCCGACGCGGCGTGCCCATGCCGGTCGTGTCGCCGAAAGCCACCCGGTCCGCGCCGTCGCGGACGACCCGGTCGACGATGCCGGCGACACGGCGCGGGTCGATGTCCCCCTCGTACGGGCACCCGAAGCTCGTCGCCACGATCACCTCGACCCGCGCGGAGGCCCCGTGCAGAAGGTCGATCAGCTCGGCGATGTCGTCCAGCGACTCATCGGTGGAACGGTTGACGTTGCGGCGGTTGTGCGTGTCGCTGGCCGACACCACCACCTCGATCTCGGTGAAGCCGGCGGCCAGGGCCCGCTGGGCACCTCGGGTGTTCGGCACCAGCGCCGAATACCGCACCCCGTCGACCTTCGCCGCCCGCCGCCACACCTCGTCGGCGTCGGCCATCTGCGGAATCGCCCTGGGGTGCACGAACGACACCGCCTCGATCCGGCGTACGCCGGTGGCGGAGAGCGCGTCGAGCAGCCGCACCTTGGCGTCGGCGGGGATGGGCTCCTCGTTCTGCAACCCGTCCCGGGGTCCGACTTCACGGATCGACACGGAGCTTGGCAGTTCCGCCATGGGGTCACCTCACTGTCTGCCCTGGTGGGGCAACGGTAGCGACATCGGCCCGGATAACCGCCAGCGTCGAGGACGGTACGGACACGGTGTGCGATGGCTCTCCGCCGAGGTGGGCCGTCCAGCCACCACCGGACCACCCTTCGGCGGATGAATCAGGCCAGAAGGATGCCATCACCGGCGGCGGCATGGAACTGCGGGCGGTCGGGTGGCTACGTTGGTGCCGGCGGGACGGCGGGGCCAGCCATCGGCTCGACCCCACCGTCTGGACGCCTCCGGTGGTCAGCGCTGCGACGGTCCTTCCAAGAGCTCCGCAGCGCATCGGAGTGCGGTCGAGAGGGCGCCGGCGCACGCGGCGGCGTCCTCCCGACCCACGCACAGGGCCAGCAGCGCAACGCCATCGGTGCCGAGCGACATCTTCCGCAGAGTTCGGACGATACGTCGTCCCGTGTTCGGCGGTCGAACCGAATTACCGTTCATCTGCCTTCCTCTCCAGCGTCAGTTGACAATTGTCGCGGGATTGTCGTTGCGTGGAACTTCCACGACTGATCTCGCGATCAACAAACAATGGGGTTGCCTCCCATCGACTACGACAACGACGCGATCCGACGGACCGAACGATCTTCTGACCGGGTTCTCGACCGGCCACCCCGGCCAAACCGACGGAGCAGCGGAAGTCCAACAAGGACCAAGCCGGAACGCCCCCACCACAAGGGCTCCGCCCCGGCCAGCGACCCGGCCAGAATCTGACTGGCGACACAGCCCGCAAGACCCGCGCTGTTGATCGGAGGCGGTACAAATACTGGTCCGAGTCATGTGAGCTCTTGGAAGGACCTACATGACCAGCCCATTGCAAGGACCGAGATGACCACCCGGGTGAAAGGAACAAGATGTTAAACGAAGCAGAGGAACACACCCGGAGACACCGACTCGTCTCACGATCGAAGCTCGAAGCGCAACACGCGCAGCGCTATCACAACCCCGCCGTCGCGACGTACGCACTGGCGGTCCGCGAGATCGTGGCGAACTGTTCCGAGATCGGCCCGATCGACACCTGGCGGAAGCTGGCCGACCTGGTCCACACGCCCCGAACCGACCCTGACCGCGCCAGTCGCAGCAGGAAACAACTCCGCCTGCGCAAGAAGCTGTCGCGGCACTTCACCGCCGAGAGCAAGGGCCCACCCTGGCAGACGGTGATGCTCGTGGTGAAGTACGCGCTGCCACCGGAGTTCCGACGGGAGCGGTTGGCCCAGTTCGCCGAGTTGTACGAGCTAGCCCGCGGCGAAAAACCGCCAAACGGCGTTCGGGACGACGAACATGCCGAGAACGGGGCGGGCGAGGATGTCGAGCAGCGCTTACGCCAGAGGATCGCGGCCTTGGAGCAGGAACGTCTGGACCTCAGGGTGGAGGTCAGCAAGCTGCGGGCCACCGCCGGCCTCGACACCACGTCGAACGATCTACCTCGACAACGCGATCCGTCGAGTGGCCCGTCCACCGGGGCGCTCAACGCCCGGCACTTCCGGGCCGGCGGCCCGGTACCGGGCAACCATCGTGCACGAAGGCTGGACACCGGCGGCCCCGGCCTGCCCGGGCAGAGCCGGGGAGGGCTACCCCGCCTGACTGACCAGCCCTGGCACGGAACCGACAACCCCGACAACCTGCCCAGGTTCCGCTGACAAGCCCTCGCCATCGGCGTCGATCAAGAGGTTTGCGTCAGAATTCCGGCCACGGACGACGCAAACCTCTTGATCAACCTCGACAGCTCAGCGGGCGGTCAGCGCATGCGGGAGACAATTCCTGTGTCGTAGGCGCCGGAGCGGAACTCCTCGTTGCCCAGCAGCTCGGCGAAGAACGGGACGTTGTTCTTCGGGCCCTCGATCTGGAACGCCGCGACCGCCGCCTCCGCCCGCTCCAACACCTCTGCGCGGGTCTCGCCGGTGACGATCAGCTTGGCCAGCAGGCTGTCGTAGAACGGCGTGACGGTGTTACCCCCGGTGTAGCCGGAGTCCACCCGGACACCCTCGCCGGTCGGCTCCACCCACGTCCGGATCACGCCGGGGCCGGGCAGGAAGCGCTTCGGGTCCTCGGCGTTGATCCGCATCTCGATGGCGTGGCCGCTCGGCGCGAGCGCTTCCGGGTCGAACGTCGGCGCCAGCCCGGATGCCACCCGCAACTGCTCCTCGACCAGGTCGATCCCGTAGACGTACTCGGTCACCGGGTGCTCCACCTGAAGACGCGTGTTCATCTCCAGGAAGAAGAAGTCGCCGGAGGTGGGGTCCAACAGGCATTCGACCGTGCCCGCGTTGCGGTAGCCGACCGCCTCGCCCGCCCGTACCGCCGCCGCCAGCAGGCGCGCTCGCAGTTGCGGCGAGACCGCCGGCGACGGGGATTCCTCGACGAGCTTCTGGTTGCGTCGCTGCACCGAGCACTCCCGCTCGCCGAGCGCCACCACCCGACCGTCGGCCAGGCCGAGGATCTGCACCTCGACGTGCCGCACCCGGGGGAAGTACCGCTCGATCAACACCGATCCGTCACCGAACATCCGCCCGGCGAAGGCGCGCACCTTGTCGTACTCGGTGCGCAACGCGGCCTCGTCGACGGCCACGCCCATGCCCATGCCGCCGCCACCGGCGGCGGCCTTGACCATCACCGGGTAGCCGATCTCGGCGGCGGCCGTCACGGCCGCGTCCAGGTCGGCGGCCGGATCGGTGGTGCCGGGCGCGACCGGCACGCCGGCCGCCGCCATCAGGTTCCGAGCATTGATCTTGTCGCCCATCGCGCTGATCGCGTCCGCGCCGGGTCCGACCCAGATCAGCCCGCTGGCCTCGACGGTACGAGCGAACTCCGCGTTCTCCGACAGGAAGCCGTAGCCGGGGTGGATGGCCTGCGCGCCGGTCGACTTGGCGGCGGCGAGGATCGCCTCGACGTTGCGGTAGCTCTGCGCCGGGTTCGGCGGGCCGATGAGGACCGCCTCGTCCGCCTCGGTGACGAACGGCAGGTCGGCGTCCGCCTCCGAGTACACCGCGATCGCGCGGATGCCGAGCCGCTTGGCGGTCCGGATGACCCGGCGGGCGATCTCGCCCCGATTGGCGACCAGCAGTGACTCGATCATGTTTCCTCCCGGCGTCCGGATGTTGGGACGATGTCAGGGAATCATGACCGGCGTACTTCTGACGAGTCGGATCAGGCGAGCAGCGCGGCCAGGGTCGCTCCACGCAACAGCTCGGCCCGACGCCGGCGGTCCACCTCGCCGCCGAGAAACGGAGTCGAGTTCATCAGGCCGAACGCGGCGTGCGCGAGCACCCGAGCCTCACCGTCGGGCATGCCCGGGTGCAGCGCCGTGAGCACCGTCACCCACTCCTCGACGTACATCCGTTGCAGCCGGCGGATCCGTCGCCGCGGCTCCTCCGGCAGACGGTCCAGCTCGTGCAGGTGCAGCGCGATCACGGCCGGGTTGGCCAGCGCGAACTCGACGTGGAAGTCGATCAGGGACTCCAGCACGCCGCGCGGGTCGTCCGGATGCCCGGCGGCGCGTTCCCGCCCGCCGGCCAGCAGCCCTTCGCTGACCGGGATCAGCGCCGCGGCCAGCATCGCCTCCTTGCCGGCGAAGTGGTGATAGAGCGCCGGACCGGTCACCCCGGCTGCCGCGCCGATGTCGTCCATCGACACGCCGTGATAGCCGCGGGCGGCGAACAGACCGACCGCGATCTCCAGGATCTCGTCCTTGCGGGACCGGCGCCGGCCCGTACCCGCCGCCCCCCGTGCCTGCTGCTCCACCGTCACCGGGCAAGCGTAGACCGCGAGCTGGACACGGTGGGGCGACGGATACCGATCGGTTCGTCGCTCGCGGCGGTCAGTCGTCCGGGTCGAGGTCGTGCTCCTGCCGCAGGGCGGCCGCCTCGGCGGGCCGGTCGAGCAGGTCCAACGCGCGGGCCAGCAACCACGCGGTCTGGCGGACCGGCCGTGATCCGGCCGGCAACCCACCGAGTACGCGACGCAACAGCGGCTCCGCCTCGACCGGCCGTTCCAGTCGGAGCAGCAGCTCCCCGACGAGGACCTCCACCTGGGCCGCCTCACCGAACGCCTCGATCGACCGCAGCCGGTCGGGCACCCCGGCGAGCCGTTCCAGCGCCTCGTCCGTCCGGCCCTCCCCGGTCAGCACCCGCGCGCCCGTCTCGGCCATCATCGCCAGCTCGTACGTCACCGGTGGCGGCGGCTCCGGCTGCCCGGCCAACACCGCCGCCAACCCGTCCGCCAGTTCGACGACACGGACCGCCTCCGGCAGGTTGTCGGACCAGAACCAGGCGTACGCCTCCCGACGGCGGGCGCGCAGCTCGTCCAGCGGCAGATCGGCGAGCCGGTACGCCGTGGCGGCGGCGGCGAACCGCTCGGCGGCCGCCGCGTCCCGGTCGGCGTCGTACAGGATCCCGCCGGCCTCCTCGAGCACCTGGGCCCGGAGGTGCAGGTTGTCCGGGCCGTCCAGGTTGACGGACAACTGCTCCAGCAGAGCCAAGGCGGGGTCGATCTCGCCGAGCCCGGCGTACACGCCGGCCAGCAGGTGCCGGCAGCGGTCGGCCTCCGCCTGGGCGCCCAGGCGGTCCAGGCCGAGCACGGCCTCCTCGGCGACCTCGGCCGCCTCGGCGAGCCGACCCACCACCCGGTACGCGTTCGCCAGCTCCCAGCGCAGGAACGCGTCCCCCTCGGCGCCACGCTCCACGCAGAGCGTCACCGCCTCGACGAGGTCGTCCACCGCGTCGGCGGCCCGGCCGGCGGAGAGCAGTGCCCGCGCGCGGGCGACCCGTACGGGCAGCTCCGCGTCCGCCGGCGCCACGCGCAGCGCCTCGTCGCAGGCGGCCACCGCCTCCGCCGGATCGTTGACGGTCCGGGCGCAGGTCAGGCAGGCGGCCGTGATCAGCTCGCCGACGCCCAGCTCACGGGCCATCCGGCGGGCCTGGACGGCGGCGGCACGGGCCTCGTCGACGCGGTCGGACTGCTCCAGCAGATGTGCCCGGTGCACCGCGATCCGGGCCGCCAGGTGCTCGTCGCCACCGGCGTCGGCAGGTATCCGGGAAAGGGCCGCCAGGGCGTCCGCCCAGCGTTGCCGGTGCAGCAGCGCCAACGCCAGCCGGTCGTAACCGGCGGCGCGCTGCCGGGGGTCACCGAGTCGATCCAGCGCCTCGGCGGCCTCCCGGACCAGCGTCAGCCCCTCCTCGGCGTGCTCGTCGGCGCGGGTCAGCAGCACACCCAGCCGCCCCGCGACCACCTGGGCGGGCAGCTCCTCGCCCGCTGAGCGGTACAGGTCCAACGCCGCCCGGTTCAGCTCGACCGCACCCTCGACGTCGTCCTCGTCGCCCCGCTCGGCCGCCCGGAGCGCCAGTCGGTGCGCGACCGTACGCGGTGGCAGGTCGGCGGCGTCGAACCGGTCGTCGTACGCGGCCAGCGCCGCCCGGAAGGTGGCCCGGTCGTGCTGGCCCCAGCTCTCCTCGGCGACGGTCAGCAGCTCGTCGGCGTCGGCGGGCAGAGCCACGGTGGACACCTCGACCGGCGCCCGCCCGGGCCGTTCGGACGCGGGCGCTGCCCCGCCGGCCGGCGCGCCCCCACCGGTTCGGGCCGGACGGCGACGAACGCTCGCGGACAGCGGCAGGTGCTCACCACTCGGTCGTACGGCGAGCCGACGGGCGATCCACTCCGACTGGTGGGTGGTGCCGTTGCGGGCGTCGAAGCGGGCGGCCAGCTCGGTCGCCCGGTCGGCCAGCTCGTCGGCCAGCGCCGACGCCGGCACCTCGGCCGCCGGCCGCCCCTCGGCAGCCCGGCGGTACACGCTGGCCACGCCGGCCTGGCGCAGCGCGGCGGCGGCGGTCGCCGCGAAGTGCATGGCGGCGGCCGGCGACGGCGGTCGGTCCAGCCAGTCCAGGTGCCGCCCGACCAGCTCGACCGCCCGCGCCTCGTTGCCGGTGAGCGTGCAGAACTCGACGTGGTCGCCGATGTCCCACAGGTCGGCGAGGCTGCCGCGCAGCTTGCGGTACGCCTCCCGGTGCGCGTCGCGCGCCGACTCACCCCGACCGGTACGCAGGTACGGCAGCAGAAGCGCCGTGAGGATCGCCTGCGGCTGCTCGGTGCACGTGAGCCGACCGGCGAGCACCGGCTCGGCGAGGGCCACCGCCTCGGCGTCCCGACCGGTGTCGGCGAGGTAGCCCACCTGGCTCGTCGGGTCACAACCCGCACAGTCGGACAGTTCGTCACGGGGCGTCGTCTGCCACAGCCGGTACCAGTGCGCGGCCGCCTCGGCGTCACCCACGTGGTCGGCGACCCGGAACCGGTGCTTGTGGACGGTCTGCAAGCTGTGCCCGCCGGCCCGGTAGTGCCGCTCCATGTCGTCGAGCACGGCGTACGTGCGGTCCAGTGGCACCTCGGGGAACTCCAGCAGACCCGACACCATGTACTTGAAGTGCCACAGCAACTGGTGCAGGTGCTGCTGGTGGTAGGGCTGCGGGTCACGGTCGAACTCGGACAGGCACCAGGAGAACGTGACGAACGACTTCGCCGGCTCGCCTCCGTAGACGTACCCGGTCGTCGCCTGCATCCGGGTCACATAGGCGAGGTGCCGGTCGTCGGTGGCGTCCACCCGGCGCAGCAACTGCTCCAGCGCGGCGATCTGCCCCGCCCCGTACGGCATGTCGGCGATGCCGCGCAGCACCCGCCACAGGTCCTCGTCGCTCATGCCTGCTCCCGTCCCGGTACGGCCCGGCCGAGCAGGCCGAGGAAGGCGTCGTTCAGCAGGGCGGCGTCGGCCGCGCGGACCGGGTGGTGCCCGAGCAGCAGCGCCTGCCCGTACAGCGCTTCGACGGCGAGCCCGACCAGGTCCGGGTCGCCCAGCATCGTGACCCGCCGCACCAGCGGGTTGCGGTGGTTGAGCACCAGTTGCGGGCGGTCCGGTGGGGCGGTGGCGGCGAGCGCGTCGAGCACCCCACCCCACAGCTCGTCAGCCCGGTCACGGCTGGCGGCGAGCTGGTCGTTGAACGCCGCCGACCGGCTCACCAGGTAGAGCGCGGGCAGCGAGACCGGGTCGTACGCCCGGATGACCACCTCGCAACCGGAACGCTCGACGGCCCGCTGCGCGGCGGTGAGGAACGGCCGCAGCGCCAGTTCCACGGACGGGTCGAGGGCCTCGAACCGGGTGGTGAGGTCACTCGGCTCGAGCCGTTCGATCAGCACCGAGCGGTCCACCGCCGGCAGCCGCTCGATCAGCTCGGTGTCGTACGTGTAACCAGCGTTGACGACGGCCAGGTCCTGCGCGGCGGCCACGGCGGCGAGCTGGCGGAACTCGTCGAGGCTGGCCGCGTAGCGGACCACCCCGTGGCGTTCCCGGAACTCGGCGAGGGTGAGCGTGCCGACGTTTGTGTCCATCGGCCACCACCTGTCGACCAGCCGGAGCATGTCGTCGTCGTGCAGGGCCAGCGCCTTCACGCCGAGGTGGTGCACCTGGAGGAACTGGGCCAACCGGTGCGGGTCGTGTCGCGCCAGCCGGACCAGCCAGCCGCGTACCTGGTCGCCGAGCGCCTCCCGAGTGGCGGTCAGCAGGGTGTCCTCGTACAGGGCCTCCCGGCTGGCCGTCGGACGCAACTCGGTCGCGTCGACGACGCAGTGCGCGAAGAACGCCCAGTCCGGCAGCAGGCCGTCAGCGTTCTCGGTGAGCAGCATCCGCTTGAGGTAGACGCGGTGCCCGGCACGGGCCGCCGGGTTCACCGGGGTCGGCAGGATGACGGCGACACCGGTCAGCCCGGCCTCGGGGACGCTCAGCGGCAGCACGTCGAACGGGTCCACCCCGAGCGTCTCGCGGGCGTACGCGATCAGCGCCGCCCGATCGACCGGCGTGCCCGGCGTCGTCGGCCAGGGCGGTTCACCGACGGTGGTGACCACGTCGCCGACCCGGACGGTGACCGGCAGCAACGCGCCGAAGAGCCGCGCCAGGTCGACGACGGTCGGCGTGCCGAACCACTGGTCGGCATCACGGCGGGGCACCAGCGTCACCGTGGTGCCCACCTCGGCGCGGGCCTCCTCCGGTGGCGCGACGGTCACCGCGTACCGGCCGTCGGCGTACCCGGTCCACCGGACGGTGGGATTGTCGCCGTGGCGGGTGAGCACCTGGATCTCGTCGGCCACCAGGAAGCAGGAGAGCAGGCCGATGCCGAACTGGCCGAGGAACTCGTGCCGGGAGAAACCCAGCTCGTCACGCTTGGAGCTGCGGCCGATGGTCGCCAGCAGCTCGTGTACCTGCGCCTCGGTCAGGCCCACGCCGGTGTCGTGCACCCGGAGGGTGCCGTCCCCGGTGATCTCCGGGGGTTCGATCCGGACCAGCGCCGGAGCATCCGGCTCGGTGGTACGCCGGGCGGTGATCGCGTCCACGGCGTTCTGGAGCAGCTCTCGGACGTAGACCCGAGGGCTGCCGTAGAGGTGATGGCTGAGCAGGTCGACCACGCCACGCAGGTCGACCTGGAAGGTGTGGTCCACGCCTGTGCTCTCCCCGGTCCCGATGCCGGCGCTCACCGTACCCAAGATCACCGGCGGTCCGCGTCCCCCTTTCGCCCGGCGGCTTGACCCTCGACCCGGTCGAACCGGCACGGTCGGCGGCATGACCTCCTCCGTTCTGGGCCGGGATTTCCGGCTGCTCTGGTCCGCCGCCGTGGCGTCCCGCTTCGGGGACGCGCTGCGGACGCCGGCGCTGGCGCTGCTGGCGGCCACGCTCACCCGCGACCCCCGGATCATCGCCGCGGTCACCGTGGCCGCGCAGGTGCCGCCGCTGCTCTTCGGCCTGCTCGGCGGGGTGTACGCGGACCGCTGGGACCGCCGCCGGACGATGGCCGGCATCGACGGGGTACGCGCCGCAGTGGTGGCGGCGGTGGCCGTGGCGGTGGCCTTCGACCGGGCCGGCATCGGGCTCCTGCTGGTAGCGGCGTTCCTGCTCGCCGCGCTGGGAACACTCTTCGACGCCGCCTCTTTCGCGATGCTCCCGGCCCTGGTGCCGCCGGCCGCGCTGCCCCGGGCGAACGGCCGCCTCCAGGCGGGTTCGGCGGTGGCGGGGGGTTTCCTCGGCGCTCCCGCCGCCGGTGTCCTGTTCGCCGCCGCTCCCGCACTCCCGTTCGCTCTCGACGCCGTCACCTTCGCGGTGGCCGCCGTGCTCGTGCTCACCCTCACCGCTCCGGCCGCCGTACCCGCCAAGCCGGCGACCAGGCGCGCGTCGGTGTGGGGCGACGTCGTCGAGGGAGTGCGGTGGCTGCGCGCGCACCGGACCATGTGGCGGGTCACCCTGCTCGCCGCGGCGAGCAACCTGGCGATCTCCGGCCTCATGGCGGTGCTGGTGCTCTACGCGCTGGACGTGCTGCGGATACCGCCGGCCGGGTACGGGTTGTTCGCCGCGTCGGTGATCCTCGGCGGGGTCGCCGGGGCGCTGGCATCGGACCGGCTCGCCGCCCGGCTCGGCACCGTACCCGCGCTGGGTGCGGTTCTCGCCACGCAGACCGTGGCGCTGACCGGCTTCGCGCTGGCCCGGCATCCGGTGCCGGGCGCGTTCGCGCTTGCCGTCTTCGCCGCTGGGACGGTGGTGTGGAACAGCCTGTGGGCGTCGTACGGTCAGCGGGAGGTGCCGTCGAGGCTGCTCGGTCGGGTCGGCGCCGCCCAGCGGATGGTCGGTCTGCTCACCGCGCCGGTCGGCGCGGTGCTCGCCGGGCTGGTCGCCGCCGCCCACGGGACGGTCCCGGTGGTGGGCGCGGCGGCGGGCATGTTTGCGCTGGTGACGGTGGTGGCGTGGCGGATCCTGCGACCGGCCGGAAAATCGGTCCAACCTTTTCCGCCCTCCCGTGCGTCTGTCGGGTGACGCGCACCGCGGGCGGCCGGAAGGGGTGCGGATGGGATCGACGGCGGACGACGGCCGCGACGGCTACCTCGCCTTCGTGGAGAGCAACCAGCACCGGCTCCTGCGCGCGGCCTTCCTGATCTGTGGCAACCGGCACCAGGCCGAGGATCTTCTCCAGGACGCCCTGATGAAGCTGGCGCTGCGCTGGACCTCGGTCCGCGACGGCGATCCCGCCGCGTACGTGCGGGCCATCCTCTACCGGGACGCGGTGTCCTGGTGGCGACGTCGCCGCCGGGAGTGGCTCAGCGCCACGCCGCCGGACCGGGCCGCGCCGGACCGGGACGGCGCGCTGCGGCTGACCCTGCACGACGCGCTGGGGACGCTGCCGCCGCGGCAGCGGGCCGTGCTGGTGCTGCGTTACTACGAGGACCTGACCGAGGTCGCCACGGCGGAGGCGCTCGGGGTGACCGTCGGCACCGTGAAGAGCCAGTGCCACCTGGCGCTGCGCCGGCTCCGGGAGGTTGCTCCCGACCTCACCGGGATGGACCGACCGGGTCGGGGCGCCAACGGTGTGGAGGTGAACCAGTGAACGAGCAGGACCTGCGTGACCTGTTCACCGTCACCGTGCAGGACGTGCTGCCCAGCACACCGGCATCGAACGGCTGGGATCGGGCGCGGCGCACCCGACGTACCCGACGGGCCGTCGGCGCGGTCGTCGTGGCCGTGGCGTTGGCCGGTGGCGCGGCGGTCGCCCTGCGACCGTCCCCCGATCCGCGCCTCGCCCATCCGGTGGCGCCGACCGTCGCGCCCACCCACGCCGACTCCGTGCAGCGCCCGCCCGCCAAGCTGACCTACCCACCCGATCCGCTGAGCCGGATCAGCGGCCCGCCGACCGTTGCGCTGTCCGCGCGACCGGTCCAGCGGGCACTGGCGCTGTTCCAGCCACTGAGCGAGGAGGGTCAACCGGACGGTGTGATCCGGATCCTCGGCGACGACGGCGTGGTCCGCGGTCTGGACGTGGTGACGCCGGCACCCACCTGGGACGAGAGCGGCAACGAGGCGACGGCGGTCAAGCCGGGAGTCCTGTCGCCGGACGGCCGGTGGGCGGCGTTCGCGCAGACCAACGAGCTGATCATGGTCGACCTCACCACGGCGGGCGTACGTCGCATCCCACTCGACGGCTACCTGGAGTTGGTGGTGTGGGCGCACGATCGGGTGCTGGTCGGCGGCGACGACCGGACGTACGTGGTGCAGCGGGACACCGAGGCGGCCAGCACCACCGACCTGTCGGCCTGGAATGTGGTCACGCCCGATCCGGAGGCCGGTCGCGGGGCGGCGCTGCTCGAATTGGTCGGCGAGCGCGGTGGCCTGAAGCTCCAGAGCCGGACGGCCTTCGACAGCCCCGTCCGCTCCGAACAGCGGATCACCTTTGACGCGCTGCCGCCGCCCTATCAGGTGAACGAGTTCTACGGCCGGGGTTGGCTGCACGGGGGCCGGTTGGCCAGCGCCGCCTGGATCGTCAACGCCCAGATCAGCGGCGCGGAGGGGGTGGCCGTGCTGGACTCCCGCACCGGCTCGGTGACCCACCTGCTCGACCTCGGGCGGGACCGCGCCAAGGGCTGCTGCCCGGTGCTGGGCTGGGACAACAAGGGGGCGGTGCTGCTGCGCCTGGAACCGGCCGCCCTGGCGCGCTGGGATCCGGAGACCGGCGCGATCACCGGAATCATCGCCGACCTGCGGGGCGTGCTGGCGCTGGCGGGCTGAGGGGCGGCGTGCTGGTACTGGCCGGCTGAGGGGCGGGGGCGTGCTCAGCCGGCCGAGCCCGCGTCTCAGGCGGCGATGCCGCCGGGCTGGTCGCCCTTCACCACAGGCGCCCGGACCAGGTTGCCCCACTCCGTCCACGAGCCGTCGTAGTTGCGCACCTGCGGGTAGCCGAGCAGGTGCCGCAGCACGAACCAGGTGTGGCTGGACCGCTCGCCGATCCGGCAGTACGCGATCACGTCGTCGTCCGGGCTGAGCCCGAGCTGGTCGGCGTAGATCGCCTTCAGCTCGTCGGCGGACTTGAACGTCCCGTCCTCGTTCGCGGCGGACTTCCACGGCTTGTTGACCGCGCCCGGGATGTGCCCGCCCCGCAGCGCGCCCTCCTGCGGGTAGTCCGGCATGTGCAGCATTTCGCCGGTGTACTCGCCCGGGGACCGGACGTCGACCAGCGGCCGACCCACCGCGATGTGGGCCATCACCTGCTCGCGGAACGCGCGCAGCGGCGCGTCGTCCCGCAGCGGCACCGGGTAGTCGGCGCGGGGCCGGGCCGGCTTGTCGCGGGTCAGCTCGCGCCCCTCGGCGACCCACTTCTGCCGGCCGCCGTCGAGCAGCCGCACGTCGGCGTGGCCGAAGAGCGAGAAGACCCAGAGGGCGTACGCGGCCCACCAGTTGAAGTTGTCGCCGTAGAAGACGACGGTGTCGCCCCGACCGATGCCCTTCGCGGCGCACATCTCGGCGAAGCTGGTCGCGTCGAGGTAGTCCCGGGTGACCTGGTCGTTCAGGTCGAGGTGCCAGTCGACCTTGACGGCGCCGGGGATGTGACCGGCTTCGTAGAGCAGGACGTCCTCGTCGGACTCGATCACGACGAGGCCCTCGTCGCCCAGGTGCTCGGCCAACCAGTCGGTGGTGACCAGCCGCCGCGGGTCGGCGTACGACTGGAGGCGGGGATCAGGATCGTTCGGCACAGACATGAGCCCCAAGGTACGCCGCGACACCGCTGGGCGGCCCGCCATCGGGAATCGGGGGGTCACAGGTGTCGCAGCTAACGCCGCCGGCCCATCCGAGGACGACACGTTCAGGCGCGTCGGTGCACGATCCGGCCGGCGACCACGGTCGCGAGGCAGGTGCCGTCGACGTCGTGCACTGCCAGGTCGGCCCGGTCGCCGGTAGGAAGGGTCGGCATCACGGGTCCCGTCAGCACCTGCAGGTTTACTCGCCCGGCGGCGGCCCGCAGCGCCGGGTCGGTCAGGTGTTCCGCCAGTACCGCCGTGACTCCGCGTCGCAGCAGCGCGTGCACCCGCTCGCGTGGGGTGGGTGCGGCGGGCAGCGGACCGTCGTGCAGCAGGCCGGGCCCCAGCGTGCCCGCCCAGCGGCGGACCCGCACCCCCGCGTACGCCTCGATCAGCTCGGCCAGCGGACCGACCGCCTCGATGCGGTCGCCGACGACCAGCACGGCGTGCTCCGGCACCGGCTCGCCGTCCCGTTCGCGGCGCAGCAGCGGCGCGGTGTGCAACGTACGCACAGTTCAGTCGACGATCGGCCCGAGCAGCGGGCGCTTCGCGGTCACCGTGTCACCGGACGACCGGCCGGTGAGCCGCCGTTTGATCCACGGGGCCAGGTACTGCCCGGCCCAGCGCAGGTCGGACGCACGCGCGGCGAGCCACGGCGACGGCGCCGGGTGCGGCGGGACCAGCAGCCACTCCTCGTCACAGCCCACGCCGAGCGCGTTCAACACCTGCCCGGCGACCCGTCGGTGACCGGCCGGCGAGAGGTGCAGTCGGTCGGTGCTCCAGAGCATCGGGTTGAGGAACGTGTCGTCGGCGTACAGGTCGACGAGGATCGCGCCGTGCCGAGCGGCGGTCTCGCCGACCGCCTGGTTGAGCAGTTCCACCCGGGGAGCGACGAGACGCTGACCGGGCAGGCGTGCCATCACGTCCGCGAATCGGAAGAGCAGCACGTCGGCGCCGCCGGAGCGGAGCTGCCGAACGACCTCGTCGAAGCGGGAGACCAACGTCTCCGGGTCGAAGGTGCGGCGCAGCACGTCGTTGCCGCCGGCCGCGAAGCTGATCAGGTCGGGCTTCATCGCCACCGCGGAGGGCACCTGCTCGGCGACCACGCTCGGGAAGAGCCGGCCCCGGATGGCCAGGTTCGCGTACCGGAAGTCGGGGCCCGCCTCAACGGCGAGCCGGGTCGCCACCAGGTCGGCCCAACCCCGGAAGGTGCCATCCGGGTACGCGTCGTCCATACCTTCGGTGAAACTGTCCCCGACCGCGACATAACTGCGCCAGCGCACCCGCGCCCCCTCACGCCACCCGTTGCCTGCGGCGACCAGTCTTTCACCGCAGGCGTGTCGTCCGGTGCCCCGATCGGCCGACGTGGCGGAGGTCATGCGCACATCTTGATCGAGCGCCTTGATCGACACGAGTTCGCCGATATCGCGGTATCCCGGTCGTGTTGACACCGCAACTTCGGTGAACTCGTGTCGATCATCCGCAACGTCGGCCGGCGACGTCACTGACCTGGCGCGTTCTCCTTGACGTACACGCCGGCGCCGGGCAGTGACTCCGTGAGGCCCTGCATCTTCAGGATGAGGAAGACCCGGTCCGCGACGAAGCTGGAAACCTCGTACTGCTCACACAACTCGGCACGGCTGGGCAGTCGCGAGCCGGGTGGGAACTCCCCGGACTTAATCCGCTTGATCAAATCTTCGGCAACGCGCTGGTAGGCGTACTGCGGCGGCACTGGCGGTTCCCCTATCGATCGGCACCTCCCACTTAATCACCCATGGCGAGTGCTTGACTAGCAATGGTTAGCCATGGCAGGTTTCCCGTAGCGCCCCTATCGGTCGGCAACTGACGGGGTGCCGGATAGCGGTCCGGTCACCAGATCTGGGATCGGTGGCCGGACCTGCCCATCGTGCGGGAGGTGCCGTGATCGAGCGTGAACTGCCTCGTTCAGAGTGGGTGCCGACGCTGGCCAAGCAGATCATCCGGCGGCACTGGATTCTGGGGTCCTGCGAGCGGTGTCAGGGCCGGGTTGGAACGTGCGGAGCGCTGACCTGGGCCCGGGAGCGCATGACGACGTACCGCCACACCGGCAATCGGACGACCGACTAGCCCTCACGGACACAGTCGCAAATCCGGCTGATGGCGGAGTGTCGTGGTTCGCCAGCAGGCCCCACAATGGAGGACCGGTCATCGGGCCGTGCAGCGGGAGGGCCTAGTTGAGTCAGGCAAGCGAGCCGAGCCCCGCCGGTCCGGCACCGGCGGCGGACACACCGTCGCGCACCACACGGACCCGTCAGATCCGACTCGTGGGGCTCGTGGTCGCGCTGGCCGTCCTGGCAGCTGCCCTCGTCCCGATCGTCCTCGCCATGGGTCCGCCGACTCGGGACGAGCTGCTGGAGGACGCTCAGCTCAAGGGCAAGCAGCAGCTCATCATCGGAGTGAAGGACGACCAGCCGGGCATCTCACAGCGCCTTCCGAACAACGTCTGGAAGGGCTTCGACGTCGACATCGCGTACATGATCGCGAGCTATCTCGGGTTCGACCACTCGCAGGTGCGTTTCGTGCCGATCGAGAGTGAGGACCGGGCCCGTCGGCAGGCCCAGGACGGCGAGGGTTTCGTCACCGTCGACCTGGTCATCGCCTCGTACAGCATCAACGACAAGCGCCGGGAGGAGGGCGCGGTCTTCTCGGCCGCGTACCTGCACACCGAGCAGTCGGTGGTGACGTTGAAGGACTTCAAGGGCCAGGTGAGCAGCCTGGAGGATCTGCGTGGGCTGACGGTCTGCTCGCTGACGACCTCGACGTCCATCCAGCGCCTCGCCGAGGCCGGCGCCACCCCGGTGGGCCGGAACCGGATCAGCGAGTGCATCCAGGAGATGTACGACGGCAAGGTGCAGGCCGTCACCACCGACGCGGCGATCCTCGCCGGCTTCGTCACCGGCGACCGGCCGGGCGACGACGGTCAGCGGTTCACCGGGACCCTGAAGAACGTCAAACCGCTGCGGCACTGGGACATCGGCTCGTCGCCGCGGGAGCGGTGGGGCGTCAACACCGGCCCCAACAAGGCCCTGCTCGACCTGGTCGACCTGGCTCTCTACGAGTCGGCCAAGGACGAGGAGAACTCGGCCTGGGAGAACGCGTTCAACGCCAACCTCCGTTGGCAGCAGGGGTACAACCTCCCGCAGCCGGTCGCGGAGCAGCAGCAACCCGATCCGAGGAAGGTGGAGGTGCGACAGTGGCCGTGGGAGAGGATCGCCCTGCCGCCCCCGGCGCACCCCGGGTCGTCACCGGTTCACACTGGGCCGTTCGCCCGCGTCGGATGGCGGGGGCGCGGCAGGCGCAACAGTGGCTGCTGACCCTCCTACCCACCTTCCCCGTCCTCCTGCTGGTGCTACGGCTCTGGCAGCTCAGCCAGCAGGACATGTCCACGATGCTGCTGCTGGTCCAGTACGTCAGCCCGCTCGGCCTGCTGAGCGCCCTCCTGATCGCCCTGGTGTGGGCGTTCCCCGTCGTCGTGCTCACCTTCGGCGTACTCGGTCGACTGCTCCGGCTCAGCGCTCCTGACCGGTTCGACCCGGAACGCTCACTGTTGGCCTCCGGAACGGCACGTACCCCCGGGTGGGTGATCAGCGCGGCCGTCGCGCTGGCGGCGCTCACCTGGCAGCTCCGCTTCCTGCCGTCGCTGCTGATGCTCGGCCTCTGGCTGTTGGCACTGCGCACCCGCTACCTGCACCCGGATCAGCCGACCCGCATCCTGTTCGTCAGCGTGGCCCTGCCGTTGGCGGCGGCGGTCCTGGCGTACAGCGTGCTCGGCCCGGCGATCTGGACGGCGTACCGGGAGGGCGAGCTGGCCACCGCCGCCCTGCTGGCGGTGCCGCCCGCCGCGACCCTGCTGCTTACCGGCCCGATCCCCGGGTGGATCGCCCCCACGCTGACGCACGGCCTGGCGTTCACGGTCGCGGCCGTGCTCCCCGTGGTGATGGGCGCGGTGTTCCTCCGGGTGCCGCTGCTGCCCATCGCCGCCGTCGAGGTGGTCCCGAAGAAACCGGCCGCGACGGCCCCGGAAGTCCCGGCGTCGACAGCCCCGGGTGGCCCGGCCTCGCGGTCGTTGGAAAGCACGACCTCAGCGGCCCCGGGCGCCCCCGGGAACGGCGGTACGGCAACCCCGGACGGTCCCCCGTCCGCCGCCGACGGCCGGCAGGTGGTGCTCGGCGCGCTCATCACAGTGACCGACACGTCGACGATCGTGCTGGATCGGACCGCCACCGTACGGTTCCTGCCGAACGGGTGGGTCGAGTCGCAGGTTCTCTGCCCACAGCCGGCGGCGGTTCCGTACAGCCTGGTGTCGGTGCGTGGCTGGCCGGTGGAGGAGACCGCCCTGGACTGGATGATGCCCCGCCGGCCGGTGGCCGACCCGGACGTCCGCTGCGAGGGCCGCCTCCCCGGCGCGAGGTGACCGGACGGAGGGACCAGCCACCCCCTACGTGGCCGGTCCCTCGTCGTAGCCGGTGGAGCGGCCACCGGGGATGCTTCAGCCGAGAAGACCGCCCCACGGCTGGCCGGCGGGCACCGCCGCGTCGGCCAGCACCCGGCCGTTGGAGGCGTACCGGACCAGGCGGTAAGCCGGCGCGTCGTCGCCCGGCGTCGCGGTGTTTACCTGAGCCACCAGGGTTCCATCGGCGCCGAAGACGACGTCGACCGTTGCCCCGTGGCCGGTCGGCTTGCGCCAGGCCGTCTTGAGGGGTGCCAGCTCGATGACCGCCCCGCTCGCGACTTCGACCCGGTAGGTGCGGAACTCCCAGGTGCATCCGCACTCACCCGCGTTGGGCACGTGGGTGCTGAGCACCGCCGTCCGGCCGTCCGCGGAGATCCCGGCCACCCGGTCGATGACGCGGTCGGCGGGGATGCGGGGACTGATGGTGCGCCGGGTACCTCGCCCGTTCGCGATGCTCACCGTCCGCTTGGCGACCTGAGCCCACCATCCGTTGTCCACGGTCGGGCAGTCTGACTGGTGGTTGGCAAGGACCCTACGGCCGGTACCGTCAGCATTGATGTCTACCAATGTCCAGTCTCTCTCTCGACCTATGCTGAACAGCACACGCTCGGAATCGAGCCAGCTCGGCGTGCAGGTCCACCCGCTCTGCGTCCCGACGACGTGCTGCTGCGTGCCGTCGAAGGCGCTGATGACCAGTCGGCCGGCGGACGGCTCCAACCAAGCGATTCGCTGGCCGTTCGGGGAGACGACGATCGGGCCGTCGGCGGTGCCGCTGCGCGGCCGACCCGTTCGCACCACCTGCCAGGTCCCACCCGAGGTACGCCGCCAGATCCGGGCCGGGTCGTTCTGCCTCTGGCCGAACTCCTGGTCTGCGTACCAGGTCAGCTGCGGCCACTGCGTCGACCCGGTGTCCGGGCGGGCCGGAACGACGGGCGGTGCGGCGGCGCTCGCGCCCCGCACGGAGCCACCCGCACCGGCGGCAGAGGTGTCGCCCGTCGCGGTGACAGCGTTGCCGGGCGCGGTGACAGCGTTGCCGGGCGCGGTGACAGCGTTGCCGGGCGCGGTGACCGCCGTACGGGTTCCGGCGGGGACATCCGTGGCATCCGGGCCGGCGGTGCCGCAGGCCGCGGCGCCGAACGCCAGGAACAGCAGAGCGGCGGTACCGACGATCACGCTAGAGCGGTGGGCCGGGGCGGCGGGGCGGGTGAACGGGCCGAGGTTCATCGTTTGCATCCTCTGCGGAGTGTGGTCGGGTTCGATACCACCCAAGACGAGCCCTTGGCGCTGGCGAGTTGCCGTTCTCGGGCGTCGCTATCCGACAGTCGAATCCCTTGGCACCGGCAACCATTTCCGCGGTTCACGGACGGTGATCAACGCCCGCCAAACGATCCGGGTGGGGACAGCGAAAGGGCGGGCCACCCGAGGTGACCCACCCAGTTCCGGTGCTGCTCGTCAGTCCACGACGGCGATTATGTGAGTGCCCTTCAGGCTGGCCGGCTCGGCGGTCTCGGAAATCTTCTTGCCGTCTTCGTCCACCAACAGCACGGCGTATCCACTACCGGCTCGGACCCGCACGATCATCGAACCGTCGGCCCGGAAGTACACCTGCCGCGGCTTTCGGCCCTCCAGAGGCAGTCGGATCTCCTCGCCCGTTCGGGTATCGCGCACCACGCCGACGTCGGGACCGGTCCCGTCCTCGCTGCCGGGGTCGGGTTGGTACAGGGCGATGCGATCGCCATTCGGAGAAAGGCTGGCGACGTCCCCATTCCGCCAGGTGCCCCTCGGGCCCAGCCCTGGCATGTCACGCTTCCGGTTGCCGCTGCTGTCGAACAGCGTCACACCACCATCGATGTTGATCATCGCGATGACCTCGCCGTCAGAAGACCAACGAGCATCACATCCCGCACGCTCGTTGGCCCACCAGCGCACGGTCTTCTTCGCTGAGTGCGTGTCCAGCACCCCGACCCGGCCAGGCCCAACCGCCGGATCCCACTCGCGGAACAGCAGGTACCGCCCATCCGGCGACCAGGCCGGGTTGACGCAGGTCTGCTCGACCTCTTTGCGCATCTGCTGCCGGTCCGAGCCGTCGACGTTAGCCGTGTAGAGGTTGGTGCCGCCGTCTGCGTCGATCTGCACCCAGGCAACCCGATGTCCGTCCGGCGAAATGCTCGCGCGGATCAGTGCAGTAGGTTCCGGCAAAGCCGCCAGTTGCACCACCCTGTCCCCAGGGCTCCAGGACCGTAGATTCGCGTTCCTGGCATCGACCCCCGAGGCGGGGCCGTAGAAGAGCTTGCCGAACTGCACGGCCGGGGTGTTCGTGCCGGACCCGCTGCTGGGCGGGGCACCGGGGGCGTCGGCGCTGGTGGAGGGCGTCGGGGTGAGCGACAGGGTCGGCGTCGGGGTCGCCGTGACCGACGGGGTGTCGGCGGGCAGCGGGTTCGGGGACTGGTTCGGCCGGATGGCGAACGCCGTGCCGGTCGCCGCCGCGATCAACACCAGGGCGGCGGCGGAGGTGGCAACCGCGCGCTGGATGCCGAGCCGGCGGGAGGCGCGCAGCGTACGGTCCCGCAGGTCGACCGAGGTGACCTCGTCGGCCAGGGCGGCCAGATCGAGCCGGAGGCGCTGGTCGTTCATCGGTTGCTTCCTTCCAGGACGTACAGCTCGGCGAGCTCGGGCGCCACGGCGCGCAACCTGGCCAGCGACTTGGCCGTCTGGCTCTTCACGGTAGTCAAGGGCCGAAAGAGGCCAGAGACTATACGCGGCAGGGAGGGCGCTTCGCCTTCGCTCTGACATCGTTCGATACGGTTCGGTTGGACTCCAACCCTTCAGCTGCCTTTGGTCCACCCATGTCGCACGTTCGGCATTAGCCCCACCTGCCGCAGGGTCGCCAAATCACGTATGGTGATCTGGCGGTATCCCGTCTCAAGAACTCCGGCCTGCCGAAGCTCGCGGAGCGCTTTCTCCACCGTCGGCTCCGCTGCGCCACTCAAGGTTGCCAACTCCGTTTGAGTCAGCATTACGCCAAGAGTTCTGCCGGCCGGCACCGACTCTCCGTGTGCGGCCGATAGTTCTGCCAAGACCCTAGCCAATCGGACCTTCGCCGGGTAAGAGGCGAAGTCGACCCTTCGCTGGTTCGCCCAGCGGAAACGTGCAGCCGTGGTGCCCGCTAGCGCAAGCGCCGCCTCGGGGTGATCCTGCAAAAATGGATGCCAATCCCGCCGATGAATGACGTTGACCACCCCGTCACCGCAGCTGGTGACCGTGGCCGTGCGCGGTGCGCCGCCCAGCGCCGAGATCTCACCGACGACGTCACCCGAAACCCTGATTGCTAGAAGGGCCTGACGCCCATCTGCCAGATTGACAGTTACCTTCGCCAACGCATCGCGGAGCAGCACCATATGACTACCCTCGTCGCCTTCGCGAAGGATGCGGCCTCCCGGCTCCACCTTTACGGCTGTACCGATGGCAAGGAGCGCGGTGCGGACTGGCGGGGTCAGGTAGCTGAGTAGGGACCCCGGAGGCCACGGTGACAAGTCCTGTGGTCGGTCCTGGTGGTGTTGCATGTCAGCACCCCGTTCGCCGTCGGACGTGGCGATGCTTGGCCTGGTTGCGGTTGCATCGGCACAGCAACCATTCTGGTCGATGCAGTCGGCCGGCAGAAGGTATCCGAGCAGCGGCGTGCCAGTCACAGGAAGGATGCAAGGACCAGCCATGACGTTGCCGAGGCGACTGCAACGAAGGTCCACGGAAGCGCCGAACGCACCCGACAATGCTTGCCGTACGCGATCTGCCCGAGCAGCATCACGAGCCGCCACGCCTCCTTGCTCTCCTGACCAGCGACTAGGGCGATGGGTAGCGATTGAGGATCGGGGAAGCCGAAACGGTTCGGTCCTTCTGGTCCGGTCACCACCGGGCGGAAGCCGAGCGCCAGTTGCCGGGCACCGGCGACCAACGAGCAGATGAGCACGACGCAGGTGAGGCCAAGGGCTAGACCCAGCCCTGGCGTGCCTGCCAGTTCAGATCGCGTGGGCAGGCTACTGGCGATAAGGCCCGCCAGCGCTCCGTAGACACCAACGAGCTTCGCGATCTTGGTATCGGCGTGCTGGATCGAGTCTTGATGCATGCGAGCCGTGGCCAACGCTCGTTCCACGTCGGCAGTACCGGATGACACCGGGAACTGAGGGATGCTCATGGCATCAGTCAAGCCGTGGCGTCTCCGCCGGACCCCTTCGAAGTACGGCTTGACGCAAAGACGACAACAATCTCATTCCCGAAACCCGTACTTCGATGGCATTCCCAACGTCGCGCGTCGCTATAAGTGACATGGTCTCGCAAGCAAGGCGAGGCACGAGGGGGCGAGATGACACCGGCAGCGCAGGCGGACCGGCGGCTGATCATGTTCGTGGACATGGAAAGCTACAGCAGGAACGACGACATGGGACAGTTCCATGCCCAGAGCAACTTCCAAAAGATCATGCGAGATGCTGCCAAGCTTTGCGGGCTGGACCGGAATGGCTGGGTGATCCAGGCGAGCGGTGACGGTGAGTTCGCAATCTTTCCGCCTGGGACCTCGGAGCCGAGGATCGTTGCCGAACTCGTGCCGGCAATGGACCGGATTCTGCGCGACCACAATCGGCAAGCTGCGGACCACGCCCGTATCCGGATGCGTGTCGCCTTGCATCAGGGGCTGGTAGTACCGGGGGAAAACGGTTTCGCCGGCAAGGCAGTTGTAACGGCCGCTCGGCTGGTCAATGCCGAGCCTGCTCGGGAGGCATTGGGCTTATTCCCCGACGCCGCAGTAGCGCTAATCGTATCAGCCACCATTCACCGCGACGTCGTTTGCCAGTCCTACAGCGGCATCCGGCCAGACCGCTTCCGTCGGGTAGATGTTGAGGTGAAGTCCTTCGTGGACGAGGCCTGGGTGTTTGTGCCAGATGAGAATGTCAACTGCGCTCCCTTCGTGCTCGCCGCCGATGGACCAGGGAACGCTCGTCGTAGTGGTGGAAAGACAGGGCCATCGGCAGCAAGTCCCTCCGGCGGTAGCAGGTTCGACTTTGGCACCGTCACGAATAACGGGCCTACCGTGTACGGCGACCACGGCCGCGCCTACGGCTCACACGCGGTGTGGCGCGACGACGAGGAGCGAGAACGGTGACTCCCCACCGTCCCCCCGCTGACGAGCCATTACCAGTCGATGCAGGGCCTGGTGCGGAAACGCCCGGCTCTGGGCCGGAGGTGGACGATTCGAAGCAGCCGGCGACAGCAGGGAATCCCGAGCATGACCGGGACGAGGCGGGCGTCGATCTGCGCGACACAAAGGCCAGTGAGGAGGACGAGGAGGCAGAGGACCAGTCGGAGGATGCGACGGAGATCGACGAGTCTGGCAATTCTGCCGACTTCATGCAGTCCAATCCGACGCTCAGAGCATGGATGCCACGGCAGGGCAACCGCTTCCGGTTCGACGACGTCCGAAACGAAGGACCAACGGTCTATGGCGACTATGCGCGGATCATCGGCAACATCATCAACATCGGCCAAGACGATCGCGCTCGACTAAGTGCCGAGCCCGTTCGCCGGATTAAGCTCAAGGTGGCCACGTTAGTCAAGCCTGCATGTTTCGGTGACCTAACACAACGCTTGGGTCGAAGCCCGGTAGTTGGCCTCGCAGGCCCGGTTGGCACGGGGCGCTCGACGACTGCCTGCGCTGCACTCGTCGCTCGCCACGGCCAGGAACGCGTTCGGGAGATCATGCTCCCCGAGTCCAGCGATCCTTTGCAGATCCGAGATCACGCGGATTTACTGCAGAAGGGGCACGGCTACATCATTCGACTCGGCGCCAACGCCACTGCTGGGCTACTCCGAGCTTTGGAGCGAACCTTTGAGCAGCAAGAAGCGAGTGCGGTTTTGGTACGCGACCTAGACGTGCCAGACCGCGTGCTTCATCACGCGGAGGTATTTCAGAAAGGCAGTTTCGATCCGATAGCTGTTTTCCGTCGGCACCTCGTCTATAACCTCCATGGCCGCTGTGTTGACGGCCATGAGCACTGTGACGGGCACTGCGGGATCCGCTACGCTCGGAGGCTCTTGAAAAACGATCTCCTCCGCCGCGGCGTGACGCTGCTGGCTCGGCCCCGAGAATGCGCACAGCAGGCGGAAGTTATCGCGACCAGAATTCCGCAAAGCAATGAAGAACTGGCCGCACTGCTTCCGTCCGGAGAAGTGCGGCGACGTGTTCGTGCACGCGCCATTTTGGAGATGCCTACCGTCGACAGCGACTACCAACACCGCCAACTGCAGCACCGCAGGGCGCTACGAGTCACCTATGCAGTCTTTTCCGGCCATCCGATCGCCCACGTGACGGATGCGGCCGGGCTGTTGCTAGAGAAGCTCGATGGGCTCTTCGCCCATCCCGCCATCGGCCGGCCCGCGCTGGTACACAGCCTCCCCAGACTGCTCGGTGACGATCTTGCCGGCGACTGGGACGGCGAGGAGGAGCTAGCAGATCGGCTCCGACCTGACGTGGCGACCCGGATGGCGCAGGTGGAGCCGGATATGGTTCGGGCACTTCTGGACGTTTCCTGGAACGAATTCGACAACAGCCGGTCGGCACTCATCGGGTGGTTGGACGCGCTGGCCACTCATCCCGCTGAGAATTTCAAGCACTGCGCAGCAGTCGCTGCTGCCGGGTTCGCCTGTCACGACTTCGATCAAGTTTATAGCAGTGTGATCAGCAACTGGGCGAAAGACCGGAAGCCCGCCCTTCGCCGAGCAGCTGCGGCGGCGCTGGTGGCCGCGGCCAACCTTGCCAACTCAGGGACCCCCGACAGATCACCGAGCCACCGGATCAGCAGCCGCGTGAGCGTGGAAATTTCCTCACTCGCCCGGTCTGACGCCGCATTTGAACGAGACACAGCCGCCAAGGCATGGTCTATGGGCTTCCGAACCGTGAATCACAACCGATTATTGCATGACCTGACCCACGTCGCCCGAAACGCCCACGGCTATCTCGGCCACGAGGTCACGGAGTCGGTCACTCGACTGGCTGGGGATCTCGGCCATGCCCCGATCTTGGTTTTACTCAAGAAATGGTCACAAAGTGAGGATTCCGTCCTTGAGGTCGCGGCCGGTCGCGCGTTCAGCCGGTTGACAACGTCGGAACTTCCCTTTCCCGGCCAGTTTCCGCTGCTCTCGCTAGCAGGCGCATCGCCCCAAGCCTTAGAAGATGTGGCGGCGATCTGGCGCTTAATCCTCTTGGACCCCGATCTTGCAGAGAACGGTTGGCGCCAACTGGGTCACTGGCTGCGATCCTTCCGGGCATACCCACCGACCGCCGAGGCCTTTCGCGCCCTGCTCCGGAATCTCGTCCTCGACCGGAGCGTGCAGCCACGGTTCGCCTACTGGCTATCACGAGCAGGTGCCCTATCCCATTTTGCTTCGGCTGCCTGAGCTCAGGAGTGCCCATGACCTCCCCCAACGCTTTTGCTTCTACGAATGCCCTCGCCCGTTGGTGGCGAGGCCTGAAATCATGGCTGAGGCGGCTGTGGCTCGCTGCGAACCGCCTCCTTCCCGGTCCGCCACCGCCGATTCGACAATCCGTCCCGGAGAGCGTCAGCCAACGCCGTCGGCTGTCCCAGCCCATTATCGTGCCGGCACGCGGGTTCGTCTTCACGTTTGAGATCCAGGTGCTGCTGACCTGGCACGCGGAAAAGCTGAGCGAAGAACTGCTAGGTGCCTGGTCGTTGCAATTTGCCGACCTGGCACGGAGAGATGTTGAGAGACAGTGTGCTGAGCTGGCACGACATTTTTACCCGCAACAGGCCAGCGAACTCGAGTACCGCCTCAACCGGGAACTCTCGCGAAGCTACCGCACTTATGAACGACGGGGGATCGCTCTTCGCTGCCGGCCCGAGGTGAGGGTCCGTCTCGACCCGGAGGTACGCGAACAACTTCGAGCGATCCACCTCCAACGGATTCAGGAGGAAGGCGAGCACGAGTTACTCCTGCGACGAGCCCAGCGGACCGACCAACTGACCCAACGTTGGATCGCGGTGCTAGACCGGCTGCGCCACAGCCCTCTCGCGCATGCCGCAGCCCATCTTACCGATGAGCATCTGGCCAGCGTCATCGAACAGTACGTGACCGCAGAAGAGAAGGCGAACGTAGACCTTCTTGCTACTCGCCTAGACGGAATACTCCGACGTAGCGGACGAGTCGGGCAGCCCTTGGAGGCGCACGAGGCTGACGAGGTCATCAGGCTGCTTGACGACGTCCTAGCCGACGTTCCTGACCTCTTGTCGACCACTTACCGCCCAACCTCAGACGGCACCAAGGCGCAGTGACCTCTACCCATCTGAGGTAGTCAAGCGTTGTAAGAAGCCAGATGAGCCTTCGGGCCGCTGTTCATGCCTGGTCCTTGAGGTGTGACGAGCGCCGTTCATACGAATACGGTGGGCTGATGATCTGGATCGCCGGCAACGAGTACGGCACCGCCGCCGAGATCGCGCAAGGGCTCGGTCCCGACGTCACCGCAGACCGGGTTCGCGACTGGGCACGCCGCTCTGCCAACCCCGCCGACACGCTCCACGGCCTCTTGCCCCGCCATCACGCAACCGGCCGAGGTCGAGGAACTACCTGGTACCGCTTCGACCAGGCGGCCAAGGTGGAGGCCATCACCCGCCGCGCCAAGGGCGGACCGCCACGCACCGGCACCTTGAAGCGGCCAAGCGCGTCGAGTTGACGCCGGTGCACCGCAATGCGCAAACTCCATCACACATCCAACTTGTAGGTGGAATGTGCCCGCAGCCAGAATGCGCAAGCGCGGACCGGTAGTCATTCGGTTGCCGCGGGACAGCGAGACCCGCGGCAACGCGGCTCGGAACTTCATGACCAGCGGATGAAGTACTCGCCAGTGAAGTAGTACTGGTCGGCTCCGGGCTTCGTGGCCGTGTACCTGGCGTAGCGCTCGTGCATGCGCCCGAAGACCTGGTAGCGGTCGACGAACGGGAAGGCGTCGTCACCAACGGGGACCCGGAACGTGTGCTCGATTGCCGGGCCATCAATGAGGGTGACCGTGCGGTAGCCGGTCGGCGCCCGGTAGCGCCACGACCGGGGTGGCCAGCGCTCCTCGCGTTCTTCCCGCGCGAGCTGCCCCTGGTATTCGAGATCGTTCCACTCGTCGTCGTCCAACGCGCTTCGGCGGGCGGCCTGTCGGCCGGCCTGTTGGGCCTGGACGCGCCGCTCGTGCCGTACCGCTGCTTGCCGGGCGGCTTGGCGGCTGACACCGCGGGCGGCACCGATCTCGGCATAACTTGCCTGCGCCCGCTGGGCTTGCAGCGCAGCATCGTCGGCCAACTGGTCAAGCTGCACGGTCAGCTCACGGCAGGTCTGCAGGACGGCTAGGGCGTGCGCCCGGCGCTCGTCCTGAGGGCTGTTGAAGAACGGGTTGGAACTGGCGGTCTTTGCTACGCCGTGCTGGGCCAGCAGGTCCACGGCGTGGCGCATCGTCAGCTCGAACAGCTCTTGGCGAGTGTGGTCCACGAGCGACAATGCTAGTTGTCGCAATTCAATCGACGGCAACCTTCGTTGTCGATGGCATGGAGCCGCACGGAGCGCCCACAACCCGTCTGAGCTGGGAAGACGTGAATTTGCCGAGATACTCTTGACCGGCATTCGTTCGCGTGCCACTATCTCCGCAGTAGGTGCAGCGCGCCCAAATTCGGGCGGAGCCCTTAAACCAAGGCGGAACCGATGAGCGGTGCCGCCTTTTTTGCTGCCCGCCCAACCCCTGTTCTCGTTGGGCTGGCTTTGGCAAGACCTCCGGCTACGTCACCATCTCGGTCGGGCTGGCCAGGTCGCCCTGCACCCCGGGCAACCATCGCACCACACCTGCTCTCCGCCGGACCTACAGTCACCTGACTGCTGCCGGCGGACCCTTCCCCACGAGGAGGTGAAGCCTCCCACGCGCCTCGAGCGATAGATAACCCCGAGTGGACGCTCGGGGTTTTTTCATGCCCAAAAAACGATCTTGAAGGAAGTTCTGTGTTCAACGTGATGCGTCCGGGTGGGTCCAGTGGGTCCGGCCCGGCCTGGGGAGTGGTGGCGCTCGCTAGCGGCGGCGCGGTGGTCTCCGCGCTTGGCGGCACTGCGGTGGGGCATCCAGTGGCGGGCCTGGTGGTTGCTGGCTGCGTGCTGATCGCGCCTTGGCTGCTGGCCGGGGTGCTGGTGGCGGCCGCCGCTGTGGTGGCGATGCGCGGACGCCGCGGGCGTCGGAGCACGGTGACCGGCGAGGGCACGGTCGAGGTGATCGACGCGCTGCGGCGGCTGGTCGACAGCGTGCTCGGCCGCTGAGGCGGTAGACCCCTGGAGAGAGTCATGACCATCGGCTGTTTTAGGTGCAATCACACAAGCGCGGAGCTCGCTGCTACCTCATTCACGATAATATCTCTTCTCGTGATCGAAGAACGGTCGCGACGACCGTCGGGCGGTGAGCCGTGACCTCGTCGCAAAAGGACGCCGACATCACCGGGAACGCGCCCGCGAGCCGGCAGCCGGTGATCCTGCGGGCTGGCACCCACGATCGGCTGCGCCGCGTGATGCCCGAGAGCACCCGCTGCGCCTACACCGGTGACCTGCGCCGCTTCCTCACCTGGTGCGGCGACCAGCAGTTGCTGGACGTGGTCCCCACTCTCGACGACTTCGACACGCTCGCCGCAGCGCTGCACGCCCTGCTGGCCGACGGCTCCGACAGCCACATGGTCGTCACCGACTACGTCAGGTCCCTCGCCAACGCCGGCCGTGCCCCCGCCACCATCGAGCGAGCCCTGGCCGCGATCGCCGCCGCGCACCGCGCCACCGCCGCCGCTGCACTGCCCACCGACGGTCCTCGCGCCGTGCTGCGTGCTTACCGCCGTGACCAGGCCACCAGCGGCCCTGGCGGGCGGGCGCGCAAGGCTGCCCCGGTTACCGTCACCGCGCTGCGGGCCATGGTCTCCGTCCTCGACCGGAGCACTCCCGCCGGCGTTCGCGACATCGCGCTGCTCGTGCTCGGCTTCGCCCTCGCGGCCCGGCGCAGTGAGCTCACCGCCCTGGACATCACCGACCTCGTCTTCACCCCCAACGGACTGCACGTGACCGTGGGCACCGCCAAAACCGACCGGCACTCCGCCGGCCGGACCGCGGACCTCCCCTGGGGCATTGACCCTCGCACCTGCCCGGTGCACACCGCGCATGCCTGGCTCACCACGCTGGCCGACCACCGGCGCACCACCGGCCCGCTGCTAGTACGCATAGACCGGCACGGCCGGCTCGGCCTCGTGCCCACCGGCCGCGGCAGCGCGGACGGCCGGCTCACCGGCCAGGCAGTCGCCCTGATCGTCGCCCGCACCGCAGCCGCTGCCGGCCTCGACCCGCATGCCGCCTGGTCCGGCCACAGCCTGCGCCGCGGGTTCGCCACCGAGGCCTACCGCACCGGCGCCGACCTCCTGCGCATCGCACGCGCCGGCGGTTGGAAGGACGGCTCCACCACCCTGCATGGCTACATCAAAGACATCGACCGACGGCAAATTAACCCCTGACCGGCGTCGGCCTTTAAGGGTGCCGACTTGAAGCGAGTGTCAGGTTCCGAAGGGAACCAGAGACGCTCGCGTTGGCTCAGGCACGCCACCGTTGGCCGGGATAGTCGATCACTCGGGTTTCGGTACCCTGGCCCAGCACTACAAACCTCGTAGCGGGGGCGACCGGTGATGCGGCCGCACGGCTAGCCTAATCACAACGTCCGCCACCGTTTGCCTATGGCACGATCCGCGAGAGGCCCAGCGTTTGGGATCGACCGAGCAGCAGGGCGGGCGTTAAGCGCATTCAACCCCGATAAGGCTTGATCGGTACGAAGGCCCATCGGGGTTCAGCCCAAGTGTCGGACGGTTGACCTAGGCTGCCTGACGTGAACGGCGTGTGCAAGCGCTTCATCGCCGCAACAAATCAGCAGGCTGAGTGGTCGGCGCGGATCGCGCATGTTCCGGATCATCCTGAGAACTCCGTCATGGTCCAGGCATGGGACTTCGGTCGGCGGCAACTTCGATGCCTTTGGGAGATAGCAAGGTGACGCAGTCGTCGGCCGGCGGGTCCGGCACTACAGGTGGTGTTCTGCACGAGAACCGATGTGTTGCATGGCTGGCCGCTCACATGCTCGCCGAGACGGCGCTGCCGGATTGGGCCTCAGGCCGGCTGGTGCTCGGCGTAGGCAGCCAGACCGGCCGCCCCGTGGATGACGTCGGCGGGCTGACCGACGCGACGGGTTGGGTCTGCGTCCAGGCGAAGAAGAGACTGGCGCGCAGTGACCATCCGGACAGTGATCTTGCTGCGGCACTCGAGCAGCTGGTGGCGATCGATGCGGAGGGCGTTCCCGGCCGGCCGCCGAACCAGGATGAACTGCGGCCACTCGACCCTCGCGTCGACCGAGTGGTGATCCTGACAAACGAAGAGGCCCCCAGCACGATCGCCGTCGCGATGGCCCGGCTCGTCGATCGGCTGCGTACCTGGCCTGAAGCTGTTCCCCTGGCCGAGGCAGCCACCAATGCCAACGAACAAGCCTCCCTGCGCACCCTGCGCGGACACCTGGAACGTCTATGGGCCAAGCGTCACGGCACGACTTCCGACGAGAGCGTCCTGAGATCGCTGCTCCGTCCGCTCGCCGTGCGGGCGCTCGACCTACGGGATGAGGGCAGCGATCTCCGTGCCCTCCTCCTGGATCTTCGCGATCTTCTAAGAGATCCAGACAAGGCGCTTCACCTGTGGCGTGAACTGGAACTGATCGGACAGCGGCTGGCCGCCGAGCGCTCATGGGTGGAGCGCGCCGACCTGGTCCGGGAACTGGAGACCCTGGGCCTTCACCTCACGCCCGTAGCGCGGCTGCGCCGGGACGTCCAGCGGCTCCAAGCGGTCACGACCGGCAATCTCGGTTCGCCGCCTACGAATCTCACCCTCACCGCGCCGGAAGGCAACGTTCAGGTAAGCCGGGCCGTGTCGGAACTGCTCGACGTATCCGAAGGCAACGTGGCGATCACCGGCGATCCGGGTGCCGGCAAGTCGGTCGTCCTGCACCGGTTCGCAGACCGCCAGGCGGCCGACGTCGTCTACCTGACGCACCACCAACTGCGGGGCACGGCCGGTGACACCCGCGCCGAGCTCAACCTGGACCATGATTTGCATGAGGTCCTGACGGGCTGGACGGGTTCGCGCCCCGGACTTCTGCTGCTCGACGGGATCGATCAGACCCGAGGCGTCGAGGCGTCGAGCTGGCTGCCCGAGCTGGGCCAGCGTCTGCGCGAAACCCGCTGGCGGATCATCGGCAGCATCCGGTCGTTCGACCTTCGTCACGGCCCTCGCTGGCGAACGATGTTCGCAGGGACGCCAGTCGACCCCAGCCACCTCGACCCGGAACTCTCCCAGGTCGCCCACCTACTGATCGGCGACCTGACGGCGGAAGAGATCGCAACGGTACGCGGCGCCAGCCCTTCAATGGATAGGGTGCTCGACCGGGCCGACGATCGTCTGGCAGAACTCTTGGCCAACCCGTTCAACCTGAACCTGGTGGGCGAGCTGATCTCTGCGGATCTGGACGTGTCCCAGATCCGCAGCCGCCTGGATCTGCTCACCCGCTTCTGGCGACTACGCGTCGTCGATGCCCCCGACGGGCGAGTACGGCAGCGCGTGCTGCAGACCCTGGTCACCTCAATGGTCAACGCTCGCTCCCAGCAGGTCAGCGACTCGCAGCTCGGTGAGGCGGCCATGCTGACCGTCCTCGATGGCCTGCTCCGCGACGGCGTGCTGAGAGAAAGCCCAACCAGCCCGTGGGCGGCGAGCCAGCCGCTCGGTTTCGCCCACCCCGTCCTGTTCGACTACGCCGCCGCGATCATCGCGCTCGGCGATCTTGGCATCACGGAAAGTGTCGCTGACAGCCTCGACAAGGACCCGGATCTCGTCATGGTCCTCCGTCCGAGTCTGGACTACCGCCTAGCGATCGCCTGGCACGCCGATCCGAGCCGGACGAGCTATTGGCGGCTCGCCCTACGACTCGCCGCGCAGCAATCCGGGCACATGCTGGCCGCCGCAGCGGCCGCTACGATCGCCGCTCACGAGCTACGCGCCGCAGCCGAGCTGGGACTACTCGAATCGGCCTGTCTCGCGACCACAGACCATGCAACCTGGACGGTCGACGATGCGCGCGGGCTGGCATTCCTGGTCGCAGCCGGGCTTGGTGCTGCCGAGGCGGGCCCCGCCGCACTGGACGCGTTCGGGGAGCTCTTGGTGGGACTTGCGCTGCACAGCGTGAACAATGACGACGTAGGGTTGGCGCTTCTTGTTGCGCAGCTTGGCCGCCGCGCGGCGGGTGATCAAGCGCCGATGGCCGGCACACTTGCTGCCCGCGGTTGGGTCAGCGCCGCTATCGCCGCCGTGATCGTTGGTCTAGCCGACGTGAATGACCCCCATCGCGCGAATCTTGCCGATCCCGGGGGCCGTGCGCTAGCCGCCGCGGCAACCCTCGACGCTGCCGCGACCGCCGACACCATCCGTCTGGTCATCGCCCCACCCGCGCTGCGCGGTTGGGGCGTTCGAGCCGTCCGTCCGTTGATCAACGTTCTACCGCAGATTGCAGCCCAGGATTCCGGCCTCGCCGTCGACCTCGGCGCAAGCGTGTGGCTCTTCGAGGACGACCGGACGCAGTCAACGAACATGCTCAACAGTCAAATACTTCCGCTTACATCGAACCGCCAGCAGGATCTGGAGAGCACCCAGTACCAGGTCAGCCAAGCGTTCCCCGCCTTGGCGGCGGTGGACGTCGTCGCGGCGACCAGGCTCCTTATCAAAATTGTTGAATCCCGTCGAGTGCTTCAGTACGGCAGCATCGAGTCGCAGGCAAGCCAGCGGCCGTGGGTACGGTACAGCGGCGACCTGCGGCACGCGGGCGGTCATCGCTCGCTCCCCGCCATGGCCGACGCCCTCGTCGACGGCATCGAGAAGCTCGCGCCGGACTGCGGCAATGCGATCGATCTGCTCATCGACTGCCTCACCCACGCCGAGGTGTGGAACCGGCTGCTTCACCGAGCCGCGACAAGCGAGTCACCAGCGCTCGCGCACGCCCTCCGGCCGGCGCTGGCGAGTCCGTCGCTCTTTGCCCACAGCCAGACATGGCCGGCCGCTGGCCACGTCGCCGCCCGCCTGTCCCCACTGCTCTCCGCGTCCGAGCGCGACGCGCTGGAGCAGGCCATTGTCGCGGCGACCGAACCCGGCACAGCCGACCCGGAGCCACGGCGGGACAGCCTCCGCGCGCGGCAGGAAGCGCTGCTGAGCGCCCTCGCGTCTGGAAGGGCCAGCGAGGATACAAATTGCCCGTTGCCCCCCATCCTGGTTCCGAACGACAAGTCACGTCGTGTGGAGCCTGAGATGGGCGCGACTGACGCGTCCCCCGAGGCGCGGCTCCTCCGGCAGGTCGACGAGGCCCTCGGGACCGCCAACCAGTCAGACAACCGTGACGCCGCGAGCCGGCAGCTGGTGGCCATGTGGCCGCAGCTCATCGCCACGTGCGCTGCGGATACCACGAACCTGCAGTTGCATGAACGCCTGCTGCGAGCCGCCGACCACATCGCTCGTCTGCCGGAGGTTCTGCCGAACACGGTCCTCGGTCGACAGATTTTCGAGGCCGTCGAGGCGGCCATGCCGAAGCCCAGCCCCGCCGGAAGTCTGCCCGGCATCAACAACAACCGGTTCGCGAGTTGGTCGTGCACACCCGAAAGCGGAGCGCTGAGCACCGCACGCACTCTCCTCACGCGACCCGAGTGGCAGCGCGCACACGGTGACCAGCTAAGTGCACACCTGCTCAGCCATCTCGACAGCAGCGAGTGGACGTACCGATACCTCAGCACGACCGCCATTGGCCTCATCTTCACCGAGCCGAACGAACTTCTCTCCCAGGTCGACAGCCGGCTCGCAGCCGAAACCGACGACCACGTCGCCTCAGTGCTAGTCCATGTGATGGCACGTTATGTGCATAGTCGACCCTTTGACGTGGATGGAATACTCGCCCGCTTGACCTCCATGCCTGATTGGCCTTATCTGCTCGATCCGGGCCATGATCCGACAAAGATTCATGACACCCCATGTGAGGCTGTGGTTCAGTGCCTTACAGCCCTTGCGGTCCTATACGACAGTCCTTTTGCCAGGTCCACGGTTCGAGCGTGGCTTTCGAGCCCTACCGACCATGCCGCTGCGGTGATCGTGATAGCGAGGCACCTCCGTGATCTCCTTAATCCGGCCGACCCCTCCCTTCAAGGAGCACAACGCAAGGCATTCGAGCTGCTGACGCTCACCTTGAAACCGCTCCAACCCGCTTGGGCCGAGCCCACGCAAATGGAGAGCGCGCTGACCGTGGCTGACGCAGTCGCTCAGGAAATTTACCTAGCCAGCGGCGCCTTCGATAGACAGCAGGGTTCTCGCGGAGAATTCGGTGACCCGCTCCTCTTCGCGAAGCTCGCGCTGCCACTTTTGGACGGCATTCGCCAGGTTCACCACCCGGCGGTCACGCACCACATCATCGAGACGGTCGAGCACCTAAGCACGCTCCAGCCCAAGCCGGCATTGCTCCTAACGATGCGGGCGATCATCGAGGATCAGGGTTACGTCGCCGAGTCGCTCGGCGTTGACGCCGCCCTCAAGCTGATCAATCGCTTCGTGGCCGACCACCGGGAACTCGTCTTGGGCGACCCTGAGTGCGTTACCGCCGTACGCGTCCTGCTCGAACGATTTGTGCGCGCGGGATGGCCACAAGCCGTACAGATGGCAGAACGCATGGACGAATTGTTCCGCTGATATGTTGCCCGCAGCTCGAAGCGGAAGTGGAATCAAAAGGTGACCCGCTCATTCGACTCGCCGCCTTCGCGCCGCCGGCAGCCACTCTATGACGCGCTACCTACGCGGGCCATAGACCTGCTTGTCGCCTTCGCCGATGACACCATCGCCACGACGTGCCACTTGCCCGACTGGCCTTCGCTACGCTCCGGCTTCCTAGCTTCAAGCATTTTGCACTCGCGCGATCTCGCGGTAACTTCGATCCGCCCAGGTCTCGGTTACTGCTGATTGAGGTCCACATGCGTGAGGTCGTGCGTCGGTCGGTACGAGCGATTCTGTGGGACGAACGCGATCAGCTCGTGTTGATCAAGAGGACGAAGCCCGGCCAAGCTCCCTACTGGACTGCGCCCGGTGGCGGCCTTGAGCCGACGGATGCATCCCTAGATGCAGCCCTGCGCCGTGAGCTGCAGGAGGAGCTGGGCGCGGAGGCAGAAGGGCTCAGCCAGGTGTTCTTGTTCAGCTCGCCGTCGGGTGATGGGGTGTCCGTACAGCACTTCGTCTCCTGCCGGCTCAAACGGGTTGATGAGAATGCCCGTACGGGTCCGGAGTTCACTGATCCGGGCCGGGGTGGCTATGCCCTGGACCGGGTGGCTGTCGACCGCCTTCCTGAGGTGGATCTGAAGCCTGAGGCCCTGAAGGATTTTATCCTCGCGAACACTGACGCGTTGCTATCGGAATTGACCTGAATCGGGCCAGATCCCTGCCGGTGCGAGCGTAAATCGGCGCGCGGCTTGGAACACGTCCTGGGGGCGGCTCGCTCCAGCGATGATCGCTGCGACGGCACCGATGAGCACTCGGTGCGAGACGATCAATGCTGTGTTTCCTTCGACGGAGTGTCCGAGGACCGCCGCGGCGGCCATCGCTCGTTCGTAAAGCGCTGTAAGGCTCTCGCCCCCGGCCAGGGCCGAGTCCGGGTCGCGGAGCCGGTCGCTGCGCCAGGTCTGGTACTCAAGTGGGTACTCGTGAGGTCCTTTGCCGAGGACGCAGTCGGGTGGACGCCACTCGGCGTACAGCGGGTTGGGGGTGGCGAGCGGCACGCCGAGCAGCGCAGCCAGGATCTGCGCGCTCGTGGTGGCGCGCGGATGCGGGCTGGTGAAGACGATTGTGGTCCGGACACCGCGGTCACGAAGTGTGTGGGCGGTGGCGGCGATTTGTGCCGCGCCGCGCGCGGTGAGGGGTGTGCCGGGTCGGGCATGGGCGTGGGGTCGGGTGATTCCGTCGAGGCTGGTTCCGTGGCGGATCCAGAGGGTGGTCATGAAAGGTGCCAGCCGCCGTCGACGTTGATCGCTTGGCCGGTGATGAACCCCGCTTCCGGGGTGGTCAGGAAGGCGATGGCGGCGGCGACATCTGAGGGTTGGCCCCGTCGTTTGATGCACTGCCGGTCGAGCTGGCGTCGGACCATGGCCTCGTGATCGGGTACGACGCTGTGTTCTGCGGGGACCTCGATCGAGCCGGGCCGCACGGTGTTGACGGTGATGTTGTGGGGGCCGAGTTCGCGGGCGAGCGCGCGGACGAGTCCTTCCAGGCCGCTTTTCGCGGCGATGTAGCCGGCGAGGTCGATGCGTCCGATCTGGGTCATGACTGAGGAGACGGCGACGATGCGCCCGTAGTTGTTGTTGATGAAGGCGGGCGTGCCGGCGCGGATGACAGCGGCGTGCGTGACGAGGTTGAGTTCGAGCTGGTCGCGAAGGGCGTCGAGGTCCGTCTGGCTCCAAGGGATGCGGGGGTACGCCCCGGCGTTGCTGATCAGGGCTGTGAGTCGGGCGGCGTGTTGCTCGATCGCGGCGCGGAGTGCGGTCTGGGTGTCAGCCGCGGTCAGGTCCCCGGTGATGGTGTGGGTCTGGGCGCCGTGGCGGCGGGCGGCCTCGACGACCGCGGCGAGGTCGGTGTCGTCGTGGCGGTGGGTCAGGACGAGGTCGAAGTCGGCGGACAGTCGGGCGGCGATGGCCGCTCCGATGCCCGTACCTGCTCCGGTGATGACGGCGATGGGGCGGCTCATGAGGGCGGCTCCGTCGGTACACAAGGGGTGAGTCCGAGGATCTGTTCCAGGTCGGCGTCGGGCGCGTAGAGGTCGGCGAGTAAGCCCAGCGACAGAGCGGCGTCGCGGGGCTCAAGGAGCTGTAGTGGATAGACGGCGAGGATTCGCATGGCAAGGTAGGGGCGTATCCAGGTGAGCAGATCCGTGGTGGCGGAGAGTGCGAGCGGCCGGGCGAGCGTCGTGAGGTATCGGGTGATGGCTTGCTGCCGGGCCGGCGATGGGTGGTGCTGGTAGTCGATGCCGACCGATCGGTGGGAGAGTCTTCTGAGCCGTACGGTGGGTTCGACAGCTTCGGCGAGTGCCTTCCTGTGGTCGGCGTAGGCGTCGGTGTTGTGGTGGGGGACGAGCCAGGCGCCGTGCAGTCTCTGGTACCAGAGGAAGCAGGCGATCTCGCCGGGCAGGGCGTTGAGGCCTGCGGTGTCGTAGTCGAACCAGACGGGCTGGTGGTCGGCGTCGAGGCCAATGTTGAAGTCGGTGGGGTCGCCCTGGGTCATCGCGGCCCAGACCTGCTCGTCGGGTTGGAAGGCGTCGCGTAGCTCGCTGACAAGGGCATGAAGGTCGAGCCGTCGGGGCTGTCCGTTGACCACGAGGGTGGTCTCTCGCAGCTCGGAGGGTCGGAGACCGTCGGCGTCGGCCAGTTTGAGCACGATCGGGTTGTGACCGTAGTAGTGGTCCAGCCTGCAGCCCGGCTGGGCCCGGTCGCGGTAGAGCTTGCTGTTGGTGCGTGAGGCGGGGACTCGGCAGATGGTCGCGTCGATGGTTCGGCGGTAGTGCTGGATGATGGCGTCGAGCCCACGATCGAGGTTGGCCGCGCTGTCGGTGTCGGTGGACGTAACGGCGTCGAGGAGCAGGCCGGTGTCCGGAAGATCTGGTTGGTGGCGGTCGTAGAGGGTGAGGGTCCAGTGCCCGATGCGGTGTTGGGAATGCAGCCCTGGTACCCGGTAGTGGTGGCGGATTCGTTGGTATCCGGCGGCTTCGGCGGCGGCCTCCACCGGGTTCGGGTTCACCTTGGCGAAGAGGCGGTGTGAGCCGATGTCGAGGTGGAACGTGCGGTTCTTGGTGAAGCGGCGGTAGCGGGCGACCCGGATCATCGAGGCCACCAGCCGGCGCGCTGCCCCGCGAAGTCTGCTATGTCCTTGGCGGGGATGGCGCGAAGGTCGCTCGCGGTTGACCAGAGAGTGTCGTCGTAGCAGTCCCGCACGGGACACGCATCGGCGACCGACATCAGGTGCGAGAACGGGGTGGCCACCGCGTGGTGGTGTGGCGATCCGGTGATCCACTTGGCGTAGCCGTGCCGTCCGTAGAGGCCGACCACGTGCGGCTGGGTGCCGTCCGGTCGGATGGTGAGCGCGGCGAGATGGGTCAGGCCGGTGTCGTTGCCGATGACCAGCTCGGCGGTGGCGAAGAGGTCAATGCAGTCGACCGCCGTTGGCCCGTGAAGTACTTCGATCTGCCCTACGGATGCCGGAGGTTGGTGGCCCGGTGGTGTCACCAGGCTGAAGCGCCAGGCGCCCGAGTGGCGGGCCCTCAGGTGTTTGGCGAGGGCTGCGAAGTTGTCGATGCCGTAGTCCTTGCGGTCGGGGCGACTCGTCGTGGCCACGAAGAGCACGTGGAATGGGTCTGGCGCTGCGACGGTCGACCGGAACCTGGGGCACGGATCACCGGATGCGGGGAGCCTGGCGCCGAGGGTCTGCTCGATGTCGAGGTAGTAGCGCATCGGCAGCGCCGCATGGACCTCGACAACGTCGACGTCGACGAGGTCGAGCAGCGTCGGAGGCGATTCCGGTACCGCGTCGAATTCCAAGGCGTTATCGCTGCTCCGCGTGCCCAGTTGGTGCCCGTCCCCGTACGCGACCGTGACCGTGACTGGAAGGGTGCACCGGGCGATTAGGTCCGCCCGCCTGCCGGCGTACTCCAGTGTTTCGAACTGATCGTGTGTGGCGTCGTGAAGTGCCTGAGCCATGGCGAGGCCGAGCAGCAGGTCGCCGAGTCCGCGAGAGCCGAAGTCGACGCGCCACCCAGTCTCACGTACCGCGTCGAGCCGTGCCCGTCGCGGCGGGATCTCTCCGTTGGCTCGTCGATACGGCAGGAGCCGGCCGAGCGGCGCCTGTTCACGTCGGACGAGGTACCGCCCGCCGCGGTGGCGCACAGGCTCCTCGACGAGGGTCACAGCGTGGTCAGTACGCACAGCGGGACCTCGTTGCTCTCGAGCAGACGTCGACCATCTCCGGCGGTGTCTTCGACCAGGCAGAGCGCACCAGTGATATCGGCTCCGGCCGCACGGAGCGCCTTGACGAGATTGGCCAACGTGAGTCCGGTGGTTATCTCGTCATCCACGATGAGGACGCGCTGGCCTTTGAAGTCGCCGTACGCGAAGACCTCAAGGCGCCGGGCATGCGGCTCGTGGAAGACAAGCTTCTCGGGTAGGTCAAGGTTGACCTTCCAGGCAAGGCGGTATTGGCTGCCACTGGCCCAAGCGATCCCGATCGTGGGAACGATGCCGCCGGCGTCGAGACCCAACAGCAGATCGTGCTGCCGGTACGCCGGGTGCTCACACCATCGCTGCCACAAGCTTCGCCCGGTGGCCAGTACCTGTTCTGCGGCCACATCGGTGCGGATGCCGTCGAGGCCATGGACGACGCGGATCGGGCGAGTGGTGTCTCCCACCCCGAGCCGGGTCACTCGATCGGCGTGAAGAACCTCGTCAAAAGCGGTGGTCATCGAAGATCAGGTCCTTCCGTCTTGGGGGTGTCGGGGGTGGCCGCGCAGCCGAACGTGTCGTAGTAAGCGAGGATTCTGGCGGCGGCTTCGCGGACCCGGTGGGAGAGCGTTTCGCCCTGTCGCCACCGGTCGCCGCTGACCTCGGCCGCTGCCGGAAGGTCGACTTCGGCACCCGGATGGCTGGTGGTGAAGGCGAGGCGGACCTCCTCGCTGGCGTCTAGGTCAACCCCATCGGCGCGCAGGATGATCTTCATGATCAGCACAACGTGCTTATAGACAGCGCGGACATCGAGTGCCGGGTTCGCGGCGAGTCGCCGCAGCACCATCACCACGAGCGGAAGCTCGCTGCGTGAGGCCCGGTCGTCGGTTGGTGCGTCGAAGGCGTTGAGTGTGAGGCCGTCTCGGCGGTAGAGCAGACCTCGCCCATCGTGGGCAATCTGCCGCAACGCGTGCAGTACCCGAGGTGGGACGGACCCGGCGCGCACCTCTCGCGTGGTGAACGAGGACAGCGCGATCTTTTCTCCCGCCGGTCCCCGGTGGGGTATACGCCTGACCTGGAGCCAGTCCAGCGGCAGCGTGTCGCGCACGACAAGGAGGTCGATATCGCTCCATCCCGGTAGCCAGCCCTGGTGGGCGAGGCTGCCGGTGGCGGCGACAAGCGCTGTCTCAGAGTCGGTCAGCCTGGCGATGCAGTCCGCGAGTACCGGTTGCAGAGACTCAGGGATGGCCGCTTCTGCCTGCGGCGGAACCTTGGCACCGGACCTGCGGTGAACCACTTCAGTGACTGCGCTCTTCAGCGCGGCGAGGCTGCGGCTGTTGTCGAGGATTGTGTCGGCGATCGACGCGATGCGGTCTCCGCCACGGCTTCGCTTGATCGCGTCGCGAGTGGCGAGCGATCCCGTGGGCTCGGTGGCACGCAGCGAGCGAAGCCGGTGCGGGATGTCGAGGTATAGCCCTCTTGGTCAGGATGGCGTGAGGCACCCCGTGTGAGTGGGGTGGTGACCTGCTGAGGGCGGGGATCGGAGATCCTTGTGTACGTGTCCACTTCATCTGGCAAGCAGCCGGCGGCTGGCGGCGGTGACCCGGCGCCGAAGCCGTCGCGGCGGGTTTTCAGCCCTGAGTTCAAGCTCGCGATGGTCACCGAATATGAGAACGCCGCGAATGGGGAGAAGGGCGCGATCTTGCGCCGGGAAGGCTTGTACTCGTCGCACATCATCGAGTGGACACGGGCTCGGGATGCCGGGCAACTCGGCCAGGTAGGAGCTCCGGGGACGGATTCTGGTACTGCGGCGGCCGGGTCGCGGGTGAAGAAGTCCGCAGAACAGATCGAGCTGGAGAAGCTGCGCCGGCAGAACGAGAAGCTGCAAGCGGATCTGAAGAAGACCCGCATGGCGTTGGACATCATGGGAAAAGCACACGCGCTCTTGGAAGAATTCTCCGAGAGCGCGGACAACGACAACCCGCCGAAGAGATCCTGACCGACGTGTTTGGCGAGTTACGCGACGCGGACA